>NZ_VDDC01000016.1:0-123895 GCF_006239215.1 Paracoccus haeundaensis | reverse complement strand
TCTCATTCGAATCTCCTCAGCTCACGCTACGAGAAAATTCTACGAATAAACCCCCTTAACGATGGGGAGGATTACCGCTGCAAATATCGCTTTCCCCAGCTGTCTACTTGGGGCTCTTCACGTCGATCTGCCGCCTATTGAGACTGAAGGGGTGCCCGGCATCCACTGCAATCCGCGCACTCGGGCCATAGCCGCCGCTTAGGCTCATTCAATGCTGCGTAGCCGCAAGCCCGGAAGCTGCCGCGCAGGCTTTCCGTCAGCTCTTGGTCAATGCCTCCAGCCCAGCGAAGTGCAAGGGGGCGGTGTGCTTAATCATCTCTAGAAGGTAGGTCGTATTCTTCTGTGTCTCGGCAACCAAGGCTGGATCAAAGCCCTTACCCGTGAAGTGCGACAGGTCATTGGTGAACTTGAGGATCGCGGTTTTCTTGTGGGGATCGAAGTCGGTCTTCTCGAGCTTTCGATAGAGTTTGTCCTTAGACGGAATGTGAAAATCTAGGAAGGTTTCTAGGACTTTCCGAGCGACGTTCGGAATGTGGTAGCAGCTCAAAATTAAGCCGTCGCTTTGGAATGAGTAGAGCACCTTGAACAAGTAATGGTATTCGGTTGCATGGTCGATCAGAAGCTGATCGAGGGGGACAAGACGCGCGGAGCGGCCCACATCAGTCTCGGAGCATAGCACCATCGAGTAAGAGCATTGCTTCTTGAGGGCGCCCGGGAGGTTTTGGAACCAGTTGATCACGAGCCGTAAGAACTCGTAATTGTGAGTCAGGATGAACAGTTGTTTGGCGCCCTGTGCCGTGACTTTCAAAAACGAAAAAGCCTGATAGATCGCGCCTGAATCAAGGCTGGAGATCGGGTCGTCGATGACAACAACTCCTTCGGCTAGGTCGAAATCCTGATCCTTCAGTTGGACGAGAAAGTATAGGAATGCGATGGCTGTCTTTTCTCCCTCGCTCAGTCGCCTTGCGGGTTTACCTCGACGCAGGACGACGTAGCCGTCCTTACTGTTCTCAAAGACCAAATCGGTGCGGCCGAGGAACTGCTTCAGATGCGCGGTCAGCTCTTCGCCACCTTTGTGCTCGTTCGAGATCTGGGCCTGCTTACTGGTGATCGATAGCGTGATATCAGCGAGGCTCCGCTTGTCCGGCAAGCCATCGCCGCCATTCACAAGAAGCTCTTCCTCGGCCTTTTTGGCGGTGATCTTAGAGGCAGTCTCACCGACCTGCTCTTGGATTGTCAGGAGGTAATGGGCCTCGATCTCATCTCTCGCCGCATGTTTCTCAAGTTCAAAGCCCTTGGTTTTGGCGTCGTGTCTTTGCATCACATCGGCAATCGATATGAGGGCCGCTTTCAGGGCTTCCGCATCTGACTCTACCTTAGCGTCATAGGCCTCGGTTCGTCGCGTCAGCTTGTCTACCAATACAGCATCGACAACGCGCACTCGCTGCCTGACAGATTCTAGCTCGGTCGCGAAGACCCTGGCGGCGGCGTCGTAATCAGCGCGAAGCTCGGAATATAGCGCGAGGCGATCCGGTAACGTGAACCCTTTGAGGGCTTCCAACACGCTGGAAAGCCATGCGCGCTCTTGGTCGATCTCGGCCTTGAGTTGTTGATCCTCCACGCTGAAGTGCTCCGCAATCGCCTGAAGCCGGGCAGCCGGTAATGGTTGCGAACAAAACTCGCAATTCTCGCTAGCATGAGTTTTGTGTAGGCCGATACCTTCTTCCACCCAGGTGGCGATCATCGGATGAGTGGCCAAGCGCGAGATTACGGCAGACGAAGCGGAGCGTATCGTGAGGGCTTTACAACGCTGCGCCAACACTTGAGCAGCACCCACCGGACCGATAGTCTTATCGGTGCCGGGCTCGACGATGCCGGGCACATTGAGCTTGCCTACCTCAGGCAATTGCACTTGACGGACGGTCGCGCGATGGACCTCCAGTTCGACGTTACTGAGTAATTTCGGACTTGTAAGCTTCGCGAAGGCTCTCTCGGCGTCGGGCCTGCGATAGGTGCGAAGGGTTGAGCCGCTCGTCGCCTCCCCGATGGTCTTAGCTATGGATGAGAAAATTTTCCCCCGCTCGGTTTCCAGCTTGGCGACGGCAGTAGTGATATCTTGGAGCCGCTTGGTGCGATCGTCCCTCAATGCAATTTCTGCCTTGATCTCTTCTGCGACGGACTTGTTCTCCTCGCCCAAGATCAGGATATGGCGAAGGGGACCCTCAAACCGACCGATGTTGGCCTCTACAAAGTCGCTGTTGAAGACGCGGACATTCCTCGCGTATCTCTGGCCATGGCTCAACGGCCCGGATTGCGTATCGACATAAAATTCGAGGTGCGGGTAATCACTATGTTCCCCAGCCTGGAGGCAAGCGAGAAACCGTGAAAAGGTTGTCTTACCTGAGCCATTCTCGCCGTAAACGATGTTGAATCGGTCGAATGCCTTAAGCTCCGGCGGTGCGGCGTAGTTATCAAATACGCCGAGGCTTTTGATCTTCTTGATATGTGTGAGCACTTTCCCTCCGCGCTCTACGCGAGCACCTGTCGCGGAATGGTGTTGGAAATTTGTAGGTGAGATTCATTTCGACGATACCGCAACTCATGCATCGCGGTCTATGCAGGTATCGCTTCGCAAGGAACTCGCAAACGCCCCAACTGTTCACTGCGCACTGCATGAATGCCTGGTTTCGAGAGTATCTGCGGCAGGCATGTGGCGCTGCCGATAGACCGCTTACCGCCCCTCCGCGGCGGATCGGGCGCGGGTCGATGCTGCGTTTAGGCCGAATGACCGCTCCTGCACCGTAAAGGTCTTGTTTTGCCGCACCGCCGAAAGGCCGCTCTCCGCCAATCCTGTTGACCGTAGGGTTCATTGCCTTTCGTCCTAGCGAGCGTCCGCTCTCAGCGATAGCGCGGTTGCGATGCTACAACATTGGCAGGCGGTTCGGCACGGTCGCCGTCGTTCCTGAATCTAGCGCACCTAATGGCCGTGTCTGCGGCTTCCGTATCTGAGCTACTCCCCGATTCATGGACCGCCGGATGCTGAAGATTTCCCGTTCGATCATGGCAACAGGCTCGCTGTGCCACCAGAGTAAAACGGTGCCATCGTGCGCTGCTTTTCCATTTAACCACTGCTCGCCAGCACAGTCCAAGTGCTTCCAGGCGCTGCTACACCCTGACGTAAAGGTCCAGTTTTGGATCTTACGCCCAGTCGTGATCCTTGATGTCCAGCTTTTGCATGCGGGAGGCAAGCGTGGTGGGGGGGAGCCCGAGCAGGGCTGCCGCTCCGAGCGGTCCCGAGACGCGCCCCTGCGCCTCTCGCAGCGCCGCGATCAGGTTTTGCCGGATCGCCTGCTGCATCTCGGCCTCGGTCCGCACGAGATTGTTGGGGCCGCTCACCGGCACGGGCGCTCCGAGGTCGAGAACCAGCTTGCCGCCGGCGGTCAGGATTACCGCCCGCTCGATCACGTTGCGCAGCTCGCGGACATTGCCGGGCCAGTCATAGGCCATGAGGCGCTGCATCACCCGCGTGGTCACAACGGGACGTTGCCGGTTCATGCGGCGGCAGGTCACCGCCAAAAGGTGATCGACCAGTAAGGGGATATCGTCGCGCCGGTCCCGCAACGGCGGGCAGGGCAGCGGGAAGACGTTAAGGAAGAGCGCCAGATCGGCGCGCAGGCGCCCGGCGGCGACCTCGGCCTCGACCGGGCGGGACAGCGCGACGACGACTCGGGCGTCCAGCGGCCGGGCGCGGGCATCACCAAGCCGGGTGACCTCGCCCGCCTGAAGCGCGGCGAGAATGCGGCCCTGAAGGTCCAGCGGCAGCTCGGCCAGATCCTCGAGAAACAGCGTGCCGCCATGCGCCAGTTCCAGCTTGCCGGGCCGGTCCCGCTGCGTGCCAAGCGCATGGGATCGGATATGGCCGAAAAGCTCAATCTCCAGCGCCTCAGGGGCGTGGGCGCTGCATTTCAGGTGGATCAGCGCGCGGCGGCTGCGACGGCTGGCCGTGTGGATCGCGGTCGCCACCAGAGACTTGCCGGTGCCAGGCTCGCCGGTGATCGTCACCGGCGCCTCGGTTGGGGCGACCAGGGCGATGCGGGTCAGGATCTGCTGCACCGCGCCCGAGGCACCGATGATCTCGTGATGCGCGCGCTCGGAGGTGATGGTCTCCTGCAAATAGGCGTTCTCCTGCTCGAGCCGGTCGCGGAGGGCGGCGACCTCTGCGAGGGCCTCGCGCAGCCGCCGCTCGTTCTCGTAGCGCTCGGTGATGTCGCGGAAGATCACCACGGCTCCGGCCAGGACCTTCTGGTCGTAGATCGGGGTCGAGACGTATTCGACGCGGATCGGCTTGCCGTCGCGGCGCCAGAAGACCTCGTCCTCGATCCGGTGGACCTGCTCGAAGCGGAAGCTGCGATAGATCGGGCAGTCGTGTTCGGGATAGCTGCGCCCGTCGAGGTGGTGGTGGTGGATCATGGAATGGATGTCGCGGCCAAGAAGGTCGGCGGCGGTCCATCCCAGCATCTCCTGCGCGGCGCGGTTCAGGAAGGTCGTCTTGCCCTCGGCGTTGACGCCGTAGATTCCCTCGCCGGCGGCGTTGAGGATCAGTTGGTTCTGCCGCTCCAGATCGGAAAAAAAGGTCTGCGCGCGCTTCCATTCGCCAAGGCCGTTGCGAAAGTTGCGCTGCGCCTCGGTCGCCTCGGCCCGCTGATCCAGCTCGTCCAGATCGAGGAGTATCATGGTTAAAAGGCCCGGCGTGCCTTTGTCGAGGCTGGCGCGAATTTCGAGCCGCAGAGGCCGGCCGTTCGAGTCGGCTACCGCAATCTCCCGCGTCCAGGCGCTGCCGCGGTGGGATATCTCGTCGAGGAAGACCAGGAAGCGGGGAAGCGCGTCACCCAGATGCGGCGCGAAAGGGTGGGGCAGGCTCTGGAGGCAAAGGAGCCGTCGCGCCGCCTCGTTCGCCGACGTCAGCCGGTCGCTGGCGAGGTCGAGGATGGCCACCGGAGCGGCGACCGACAGTGGAGAATCAGGGCGCTGGCACATGCCATAACTTTCGGAACCACCACCTTCGCGTCAAACGAAATATCGTAGGTAACGATATTTCGTAGATGTCTGAGAGAACGCATTAAGAAAAAGACGCTTTGGATCATAGGTTTATCTTTTTGCTCTCGGCTTATACCCATTGTTCACATACGCCTGCCGACTGTCGCATCCTTTGGCCAAAGAACAACAGGAGAGGCTCAGGATGACGATCAAGGCACTAGGAGATCCATTTTCCGCCAAGACCGACCTCCGGCATGGCGCGGGATGCGGATGCAAGGGCTGCACGGCCGAAGCGGCCGCGGCCGTGCCCGCCACCACCGAGGCGATGGTCGAGCGCGCGGTCGAAAGCGCGCTCGTCCGCTCGGTCTTCGGCCATAGCGACGTGTCGCGGCGGTCCTTCATGGGGATGGTCGGCGGCGGGGCGGTGGCGGCGGCTCTCGCGTCGGTCCTGCCGCTGGACAAGGCCAAAGCGGCCGTGCTGGAAACACTGGGCACGCCGGAGAAGACAGACCTGAACATCGGCTTCGTCGCCATAACCTGCGCAACCCCGATCATCATGGCCGAGCCGATGGGCTTCTATTCGCGCTATGGCCTCAATGTCGAGGTGATCAAGACCGCCGGTTGGGCCGTTGCCCGCGACAAATCGCTGTCGGGGGAATACGACGCCAGCCACATGCTGACGCCCATGCCGCTGGCGATGACGATGGGCGCGGGCTCGACCGCGCAGCCCTTCATCATGCCGGCGGTCGAGAACATCAACGGCCAAGCGATCGTGCTGGCGAACCAGCACCTGGACAAGCGCGATCCGCAGCAATGGAAGGGCATGACCTTCGGCGTGCCCTTCGAATACTCTATGCACAACTTCCTTCTGCGCTACTACGTCGCCGAGCATGGGCTGGATCCGGATCAAGACATCCAGATTCGTGTGGTCCCGCCGCCGGACATGGTGGCAAACCTGCGGGCGGGGAACCTCGACGGGTTCCTCTCGCCCGATCCCTTCAACCAGCGCGCGGTCTGGGAGGGGCTGGGCTTCATCCACCTGCTGACCAAGGATATCTGGGAGGGCCATCCCTGCTGCGCCTTCGCCGCCTCGGCGCGTTTCGCCACCGAGATGCCGAACACCTACGGCGCGCTGCTGCGGGCGATCATCGACGCGACGCAATATGCCTCGGACCCCGCGCATCGGACCGAGATCGCCGAGGCCATCGCGCCGACGAACTACCTCAACCAGCCGGTGCCGGTGATCGAGCAGGTGCTGACCGGCACCTTCGCTGACGGCCTCGGCAATGTCCGGCAAGAGCCGAACCGGATCGACTTCGATCCGTTCCCCTGGCAGTCGATGGGCGTCTGGATCCTGACCCAGATGAAGCGGTGGGGCTATGTCGATGGCGACATCGACTATCGCAGCATCGCCGAGCAAGTCTATCTCGCCTCGGATGCGCGGGCGGTGATGCGCGAGCTGGGCTATGACGCCCCGGCCGAGGGCTACCGGACGCATGAGATCATGGGCAAGGTCTTCGACCCCGCCGATCCCGAGGGCTACCTGTCCAGTTTCCAGATCGGACGTGGCGCATGAGCGGGACCCTGTCGCAGAACGGCAAGGCGGCCCTCCTGTCGCTGCTGATCCTGGCGGTCGGACTCATCGCGTGGGAGGTCTCGATCCCCGCCCAGCAAGCCGCGGGCGAATTGACCGAATACGAGCGCCTGATGGGCGGCGGCAGTGCGCGCGCAGGCATCCCGGCCCCTTCGCAGGTCGCTGCCAAGGCGTGGGAGCAGCTGAGCAACCCGTTCTACGATGCGGGGCCGAACGACAAGGGCATTGGCATCCAGCTGGCCCATTCGCTCGGCCGCGTGCTGACCGGATACGGCCTCGCGGCGGCCTTGGCGATCCCGCTCGGCTTCCTGATCGGCATGTCGCCTGTCGCCTACAAGGCTCTGAACCCCTTCATCCAGGTGCTGCGGCCGATCTCGCCCCTCGCCTGGATGCCCCTGGCGCTGTTCGTGATCCAGGACAGCGAGGCGAGCGCGATCTTCGTGATCTTCATCTGCTCGATCTGGCCGATGCTGCTGAACACCGCCTTCGGGGTCGCAGGCGTCCGGCAGGACTGGGTGAACGTCGCCCGCACGCATGAGCTGGGCGCGCTGCGCACCGCGATGACGGTGATCCTGCCCGCTGCCGCGCCGACCATCATCACGGGCATGCGCATTTCCATCGGCATCGCCTGGCTGGTCATCGTCGCGGCCGAGATGCTCGTGGGCGGAACCGGCATCGGATATTACGTCTGGAACGAGTGGAACAACCTGGACTTGGCCTCGGTCATCTTCTCGATCCTCATGATCGGTATCGTCGGCATGATCCTGGACAGCGCCTTCGGGCTCTTGAGCCGGCGTCTGGCCTATGCCGAGTGACAGGAGCACATCATGACCAAACCCTTTCTCAGCATCGAGCGCCTGACCCAACGCTTTCCTGACGGCAAGGGGGGTCAGGTGACCGTCTTCGAGGATGCCAGCTTCGGCATCGAACGCGGCGAGTTCGTCTGCATCCTCGGCCATTCCGGCTGCGGCAAGTCTACGATCATGAACATCCTGGCGGGGCTGGCCGAGCCGACCTCGGGCGTCGTTGCCATGGACGGCAGCGAGGTCAGCGGCCCCAGCCTCGACCGGGGCGTGGTGTTCCAGAACTACTCGCTGCTGCCTTGGCTTTCCGCGCTCGGCAATGTCCGCTTCGGCGTGCGGGCCCGGCACCCGGACTGGAGCCGCGCGCGCATCGACGAGCGGGCGCGGGAATACTTGGCGATGGTAGGCCTCAAGGGCGAGGCCATCGACCGCAAGCCAAAGCAGCTTTCGGGCGGGATGCGCCAGCGCGTCTCCATCGCGCGGGCCTTCGCCAATCATCCGAAGCTGCTATTGCTGGACGAGCCCTTCGGCGCGCTGGACGCGCTCACCCGCGGCACGATCCAGGACGAGCTGCTGAAGATCTGGTCTGGCACGGGGCAGACCGTCTTCATGATCACCCATGACATCGACGAGGCGATCCTTCTGGCCGACCGCATCCTTCTGATGTCGAACGGCCCCTACGCCCGCGTCGCGGAATCGGTCGAGATCACCATCCCGCGCCCGCGCGAGCGGACGGGCATCATCGAGCACCCGAACTACTACCCGATCCGCAACCATTTGGTGCAGTTCCTCGGCAAGCGCTCGAAAGAGCTGTCGGGCGCCCCCTCCAAGGGGCGGCCGCAATCCCCCGAAACCGTCCGCATCGACCTGACCGGACCCGGCGCCCCCGAGCCGGCGCGCCTCCGCGCCGTCCATCCCTGACCCCATTTTCAAGAAGGAGACCATCATGAAAGACCAAACCCACCTGCCGACCGCCCTGACCCGCGAGGACGTGACCGCCCAGATCCTGGCCGCCCGCAAGGCCGCCGGCATGACCTGGGAGGCCCTGGCCGAGGCCATCGGCATGTCCCCCGTCTTCACCCATTCCGCCGCCATGGGCATGAACGCCTTTCCGGCGGAAAAGGCCCAGGCGCTGGCGAAGGTGCTGGATCTAGACCCCGGCGCGGCCGAGCTGCTGTCCGAGCCGCCCACCAAGATCTGGAGCCAGGCGGTCCCGACCGACCCCTGCCTCTATCGCCTCTATGAGATCGTCGGGGTCTACGGCCCGACCATCAAGGCGCTGATCGAGGAGAAGTTCGGCACCGGCATCATGTCCGCGATCGATTTCGAGATGCACCTGACCCGTGAGCCCAACCCCAAGGGCGACCGCGTGAAGCTGGAGATGTCGGGCAAGTATCTCGGCTACAACGCTTGGTGAGATCGGGGCGGAGCGGTCGAGAGCTTCGGCTGCTCCGCCGACGTTTTGGATGAAGCGGATCCTGCGATGATACTCGACGTCTGATCGCCGGCTGGGAGATTTCGCCGGCGGTGGATATCGACTGACCCCGCTTGGCCTGGGCTTCGTCGATCTAGTGAAGTTGGTCCATGCCCCTGAGCGCGGCAATAACGCCGCGCTGGAACGACTGCAGTTCAGGAGTACGACGAAGCCATGGTCGGATACTTTGTCCTGCGACAAGTGTGAACCGGCAGGCCTCAAACAGGACGCGTCTGTCTTGACGTCTCTTTAGGCGCCTCTTAGCAGCAATGCTTCACAATTGTCAGTCGGCTCTCCGCCTCAGGTTGATCGCGCTGCGACTAAAGCTGCGGCACTGACAAGCGGCTGCTTCCAAGTCATACGGGAGGCTGTGCGCTGCACGACCAACAGGCCGCTATCCGCCCATTCTCGCTTTGTCCCTGTTGCTTGGCCCTCACCATAGCCCATTGAACCGGCTAACGGCTGTTCGCGTATACCGCGCTGTGTGCCTTGGATCACGGTGGCCAAGATAGTCCTGAATGAGTCGTAGGTCGTATCCGCGATTGGCGAGCGCGAAACCGCAGGAATGGCGCAGCATGTGGGGATGGATATGACCGAGACCGGCCCGTTCTCCAGCCGCCGCGAGGATATAGTTTACGGCCTGCCGGGTAAGCGGCTGCCGCCGTTCCGAAACGAACAGCCAAGGCAGAAAGTCGTCACGTTGGCCGAGCCAGCGTCGGATCGCCCGTAGTTCGTCTCCCTCGACGGGGTGCTCGACGCTCAGCCCGCGTTTTAGCCGCGGCACCCATAGGCGGGACTGCGCCAAATCGATATGATCCCGGTGTATGGCAATTGCTTCGGAAACCCGCAGCCCGTGCCGGAACATCATCAGGATAAGCAGATGATCCCGAGCGCCGTGCCGGCCAGCCTTGGCGCATGCGAGAAGCTTATCGATCTGAGCAAGGCCTAGATAGTCCCGACCGCGCTCATGGGCATCGGCGGCCGCATTTGCATCACTTTTGACATTTCGCCGTGTGGACATAACGTTTGACTGATCCGCTCAGGTCAAGAGAACATGCGGTCTGGTTCATTCTGTCAGCGCCAACTCTTTACGAAATGTATGTTCTGTAAAGAGTTTGGATCGCCTTGTAGCGGTGGGCTCGTCCAAAGCGGATTAGCTCTTAGGCTGCTGACCGATCGTTTTCGCAGCAAGGCGCCAGCGATGAAATGCCCGCCGCATCCTCTTGTCCCAATACACGTCAAGCGGGATCACGATGAGCAGGGGAACGAGGGCTGCAATACAGAGAGCTGAGACAATCAACATCAACGCGCGCGGGGTGAAATACTGGCCGGCGCCGGATTTTGTGTCCTCGGCGTTGCGCTCTAGCAGCCCCTCATAGATGTCGCCTTTGACGTCGGCGTCCAGCATCACCCACTTCTCACCATCCACCATGTCGATCAGGCGGAACAGCTTGGCCGGGTCGGTGATCTTGTTCTGCGCCTTGGTGAAGATCTGGCCCAGCATACCCTTTTGCTCGCCCAACTTTCGTAGCAGGGCGATGTAATGGGCCTCCTGCTCGGCCCCCTTGCGAAAGGTCAGGCTGGTCCAGTCATAGCCAGCGGGGATGCCGACATCGCGGTGATATGGCGGCTTGCCGTATCCGCCATTTTCAGGAAGATCAGATAGGTTAGCTGCTCCAGATAGTCGCCGTAGCCGACCCCATCGTCGCGCAGCGTCGTGCAGAAGCTCCAGACTTTGGAGACGATGGAGGCGGTGCTCATATTAATCCTCGTAAATGAGTAGGGTGTCGCTGTCGCGGTCCAGTTCCCATAGCTCGACATCAGCCGGGATCATGTGCGCCTGTGTGCGACGGAAATAGGCCAGCAAGGATTCATCGCGTCCAAGGCGCAGGCTGCGTTCGACGAAAAAGATCTTGCGGTATTGAGGCGGTGCCATGTGGAAATAGAACATTGCTTCGGCCCAGTTCTTCATCTTAGCACTGGGGATGCCGCCGCTGACGGTCCAAGTCTGGCATTTGCACTCCACGATCACCGGCGGATCGTCCGAGCCGAGATCGAAGGCGTGGTTCTTGAGAAGGTTGCCAAGGCCACAGGGCACCTTGTGGTTTAGTTCAGGACCACGATCTTGCGACACTTCGGCCTGTCGAGCGGCGGTACCGGCTCTCCGTCGCGCGTCCAGAGATCTATGCTGTCCACATGGATGCCCTCCGGCGCCATCCACCGAACCGTCTCTAGCTCAGCCGCTAGGTCGTCAGGATTAAGATCGGCGAGGCCGGCCTCCCGCGCCAAGGCTGTACCAAGCGCGTCGATGCCGCTGATCGCCTGGCTTCCCCTGCGCCGGCGGCTTTCGCCGTCGAGCATTAGGCCGAGATCGAGGTCCCGGCTGGTCGTGAGGTTGCGGCTGCCTATCCATAGGCGCCAGAAACGGTATGACTTCTCGTCCTCGTAGCAAATCAGCGCGGCCTTCGGGTGCCAGCTGTTTGAGCGCTCGCGATAGGGTATTTCTACCACAAATTGGTCGAGTACCGCCGCGATCCGGGGAAGCTTGGAACCGCGATGAATGCGTCCGCGCTGGACGATGAACCGAACTCGGTGGCGCAGCGTCTCAATTGCGCCGGCAAAGTCTGCTTTGTTCCCACCGGCATTGTCGCGGCCGCGCGCATGCAGGTTGAGGAGCGCGCCACCCAGTACGATTGGATCGGCTGAATAGGCGGCAAACAGTGCGAATCGCGTACGCGTGAGCTTTGGCGGTCGCAGCAGTTCGAGAAACGCCTGCCCTGGGAAATCTTCTGGTGTCTTCTTCATTCGCCCACGAGATCGCTGAGTAACATCTGCACCCGGTCCCATCGATAGTGGAGCGGCTCGCCGCGCGGGTGATGATCATTGTCCCAGTCGGCCCGCAGGTCGAGGCCGAACTGATTGCGCGACAGCCGCGCACGGCGGCCCTTCCGATGAATTTCTGCATCACGGTACACTGCCTCGAGCCGCATTGGATCGCTATGCCCGGCTCGGATCCACGACAATGTATTTCCCAGCGCTACTGAGACGACAGGCGAGAATTCACTCTTGTCCTGCATGTCATCAAGAAAAGCCGTCCAGTCGAGCCGCTCTGCCTGCGCCCCCCATTGCTTCAGAACCTTCGGCAGCGCGTCGCGTTGGGTCGAGGAGCGCTTGCTACCGTCTAGCGTGTCGCATAGCGTCTGGCCCTGCGCAGCATAGACAGCACGGCCAATTGCAGCCAGCGCGGCAGCTCGCCCCGCGCGTTCGAGCGCTGGCCGCTCGCTTTTGACGAGGTCGCGGATCTGGGGGCTCCATGCGGTCCGGCTCGATGACACGTCTTGCCCGACCAAGAGCGAGAAGATCGACGGTGCCCCCGGGTTCTTTGGCGAAGTGAGGCTCCGCAGCCGCTTCGCCAGGAACTTCTTCTCTTTTGGGGTGAGATCGAAGCTGAGCGTGCCTTCCCCCTCCTGATACCATTCTCCGGGGGGTTCGGGGCACGCAAAAGGCCAAGACATACCGTTCAGCAACGTACCCTCGTCGTCCTTCAGCGGGCCGCTGGCTTTACCAGAGATGATGCGTTCGACCTGATAGCGGCTGAGCGGCCCTGATCCGTCCTGCTCACGCACGATGCCCCAGCGTTGCAGCGCCCCCCAATATACCTGGCTGGGACGCTGCTCGACAGGTGAGGGGTAGTTTCGGATGCCGATGACGCCGAACGGCTCATTCTTCAGCCGCCCAGTAAGCAGATATTCGCGGTGCTTCACACTGTCTTGGGTCTGCTGTCCCTTTGACGGCTTCCCTTGTTCATCTTTGTAGAGCCAAGGCACGAACAGGACGTAGCGCAGCCGGGTGTGCAGGACCGAGGTGCCAGGAAAAAAGCGGTCGGCATAGCGTTGATGGATGATCAAGAAGCCAATTTCGTCACGGACACCTTTTTGATCTGCGTTCATGAACTTGCGCGCCTCGCGCATGGCGTCTGCACGCCCAACCGGCTCGCCAGCTCCGACACGGTCCCCTCGCCTTTCAGCGCCTCAAGTGCCACCTTCGCCTCGAACTCAGGGGCGTGCCGCTTTCGTCTCGACATCGTCGATCTCCTTCGTGATGAAGATCTGCAGACAGCAAAAACAGAGCTTACGTCAGTGCCCAGCTTTCAGGGGGCACCTCAGAAGTCCAGGTCCGCACCGCCGTTATAAACGGCGACGCTGCGCTCGGCATACCCATAACCGAGGCCGTAGGATAAGTCCGTCCGGGAAAAGGGACTCCGACCATAAGCCGATTTGTGTAACAGGGTCGATGGACACTTTCTTCCATATCCTGCGGAACAAGCGGCGAGCAGAGCATTGCTATAGGTCCCTGAGCGGTTGAACCATCAGCTGATTTCATGGTGTGATGGCGGTCGGGACAAGGGGGGCGGGTATCCGATGCGACGGGAGGATGGGCCGCGCTCTGTGATCGGCAGGTCGGGCAATGCACGGCGCATCTGGGTCGTGCTGGTGGTCATGACGCTTTGTCTTGCCGTGGCCATCGGCGGAAACGTCCTTCTGGCGCGATACTATATCGTCGCGACGGTGCCGCAGGGAGAGAACATCCTGCGGCTTGCCGTGTCGGGCCTTCGCGGAGAGCTGGCGCGATACGAGCGGCTGCCCGACCTCATGGACCGGAATCCCGTTCTGGTGCGCGCGCTGGCGCCGGATGCGGATCCGGTGCGGTTGGCCGCGGCGAACCTCTATCTGCGTCATCTGGCACGGCTGATGGGGCTGTCGGATGCCTATGTCATGGCACCTGACGGCATGACCGTGGCCGCCAGCAACTTCGATCAGGCGTTCAGCTTCGTGGGCGAACGGTTCGACTATCGCCCTTATTTCACCGATGCGCTGGCTGGGGGGCAGGGGCGGTTCTCGGCGCTTGGGACGACCTCGGGCAAGCGGGGGTATTACTTTGGCCGGGCGCTCAGGGACCGGGGGCGGATCGTCGGCGTGCTGGTGCTGAAGGTCGACATGGATGCGATCGAGGACAGCTGGCGTGCCGCCGAATACGAGATGATCGTGACCGACGGCGAGGGGATCGTCTTTCTGGCCAGCCGCCGCGACTGGCAGTTCCGCTCGATCGCGCCGCTGACGCCCCGGACGCGGGCGCGCATCGCCGCCACCCGGCGCTATGATGACGAACCGTTGCTGATGCTGCCCCTGCGCGTGGCGGGCGAGGCCGCAGGTCATGACATCCGACGGCTGGAGCTGCCCGAGACGCGGCGCGAGTTCCTGACCGTCTCCGAGGCCATGCCCGAGGCCGACTGGACCGTGCATGTGCTGCTGGACACAGCGCCCGCCCGGCGGCAGGCGCTGATCGGGACGCTGGCGGCGCTGATGATCCTGGGCGTGGGGGTGGCGCTGCTGACCGCCTGGGCGCAGCGCCGGGCACGCCTGCGCGAACGCCTGTCGATCCAAGCCGAGGCCCAGGCCCAGCTGGAAGGGCGCGTTGCCGCCCGCACGGCCGAGTTGGCGCAACTGAACGCCCGCCTTGGCGCCGAGGTCACGGAACGTCGCGCCACCGAGGCCGAGCTGCGCCGCACGCAGCGCCATCTGGTGCAATCGGCCAAGCTGGCCGCCCTGGGGCAGATGTCGGCGGCCCTATCGCATGAGCTGAACCAGCCTTTGGGCGCGGTGCGCAACTTTGCCGCCAATGCAGTGACCTATCTGGACCGCGACCGGGCCGCCGATGCCCGTCTGAACCTGACGCGCATCCTGTCGCTGACCGATCGCATGACCGAGATCGGCCGCACCCTGCGCAACTTTGCCCGCAAGCCCAATGCCCAGCTGTCCGACGTGGACCTGCATGACGTGCTGCGCGACGCGCTGGAGGTGATCGCCTGGCGCATCGACCGCCAGCCCGTCGCGCTGGTCGTGGACATGCCGCCGGGGCCGTTGCGGGTGCGGGCGGGGCCGGTGCGGTTCCAGCAGGTGGTGGTGAACCTGGTCGCCAATGCGCTGGACGCGCTGGACGGCCGGGCCGACAGCGCGATCCGCATTGAGGGGCGGCGGACGGACGGGCGCGTCCTGCTGACCGTCAGCGACAATGGTCCCGGCATCGCACAGGGGGTGGAGGATCGCATCTTCGATCCGTTCTTCTCGACAAAGGGGGTGGGCAGCGGGCTGGGGCTGGGGCTGTCGATCTCTTTCAATATCATCAAGGATTTCGGAGGCGAATTGCGCATCCTTCCCTGCGACCGCGGTGCGGCCTTCCGCATCGACCTGCCCGAGATCGCGCCATGATCGCGGGCCGCATCCTGCTGGTCGATGACGAGCCCGACATGCGCCTGTCCACCGCCCAGGCTCTGGAGCTGGAGGGGTTCGAGGTCGAGGAGGCCTCCGATGCGCAATCCGCGCTGGACCGCGTGGGGTTCGGTTTCGGCGGCATTGTGGTGACCGACATCCGCATGCCGGGCATGGACGGCCTGACCCTGATGAGCCGCATCCGCGAGATCGACGTGGACATCCCGGTGATCCTGGTGACCGGGCATGGCGACATCCAGCTGGCCGTGCGGGCGATGCGCGAGGGGGCCTATGATTTCGTCGAAAAGCCATTCGACAGCACGCAGTTGGCCGAGATCGCGTCCCGCGCGATGGATTACCGCCGGGTCGTGCTGGAGAACCGCGTGCTGCGGGCGGCGGCGGGGCAGGCCGACGACCTGGAGACGCGGCTGGTCGGGCGGTCCAACGTGATGATCGACCTGCGCCGCCGCCTGCGCACGATCGGCCCGACCGAGGCCGACGTGCTGATCGTCGGAGAGACCGGCACCGGCAAGGAGGTCGTGGCGCGTGCCCTGCACGACCTGTCGCCGCGCGCGGGGCGGCCCTTCATCGCCATCGACTGCGCCGCGCTGCCCGCGTCGCTGATCGAATCGGAACTGTTCGGCCATGAGGCGGGCGCCTTTCCCGGCGCCCTGCGCCCGCGTTACGGCAAGTTCGAACATGCCCGCGGTGGCACCATCCTGCTGGACGAGATCGGCTCGATGCCCCTGGACGTGCAGGGCAAGCTGCTGCGCGTGGTCCAGGACCGGGTGATGTTCCCCCTGGGCGCGGATGAGGGGCGGGCGCTGGACGTGCGCTTCATCGCGACCTCGCGCCAGCCGCTGGAGGAGGAGGTCGCGGCGGGGCGGTTCCGCGCCGATCTGCTGTACCGGCTGAACGTGGTGACGCTGACCATGCCGCCGCTGTCCGCGCGGCGCGAGGACATCCAGCTTCTGTTCATCAAGCTGGTGCAGGAGGCAGCCGCCCGCCACCGCCGTGCCGCCGTGGCCGTGCCCCCCGCCCTGCTGGCCGAGATCGCCGAACGCGCCTGGCCCGGCAATGTCCGCGAATTGCGCAACGCCGCCGACCGCCACGCCCTGGGCATCGCCCTACAGCCGGCCGAGGATCGCAGCCCCGAACAGCAGCGCCTGGCCCACCGGGTCGCGGCCTTTGAACGCGACGTGATCGTGGCGACCCTGGCCGCGCATGGCGGGCGGCTGAAGCCGGTCTATGAATCGCTTGGCCTGTCGCGGAAGTCGCTTTACGAAAAGATGCAGAAATACATGATCGACAAGACGCATTACGTCGATGCGGGCGACGATCCCGACCTGTGATGGGGGGATTTCCACCCACGCGATGACGCCGATGTTACCGAATCCACCCATCGCCGCGACTTGGCGGCGCTTTTCCCGCGCGCCCGGCGCATGGCGGCATTGCGTGCACGGCATGGCACGGCCTAGCTGAAGGGGCTTTGTTGGGCCGCCACGCGCAAGACGTGCGGCCCCGGAAAAATCTGGGAGGATTTTCATGCGTTTCATGACCGTCGCCGCGACCGTCGCGGCCACCTTCAGCCTGTCGCCCGCCTTTGCCCAGGATGACCGCGCCGACTGGCCCAGCAGCCTGACCATCGGTACCGCCAGCCAGGGCGGCACCTATTTCATCTATGGCACCGGTCTGGCCGGACTGATCAGCCAGAACCTGGACCTGAACGCCTCGGGCGAGGTCACCGGCGGCCCGGTGCAGAACGCTACCCTGGTCGAGACCGGCGACCACCAGATCGGCCTGGTCACCATGGGCCCCGCCTACGAGGCCTGGACCGGCAACAGCGAACTGGCGCCGGGGGTCGAGCACAAGGCCCTGCGCGCCCTGTTCCCCATGTATCAGACCCCGTTCGAGGCCGTGGCGCTGCAGTCGTCGGGCATCGCGGACGTCACCGACATGGCGGGCAAGCGCGTCTCGGTCGGACCGGCGGGCGGCACCGCCGCCACCTATTGGCCGCGCTTCTTCGAGGTGCTGGGCGTCGACGCGACCATCAGCTATGCCGGGGCCAACGACGCCACGAGCCAGGTCAAGGACGGCCTGATCGACGCCTTCGCCTTTGCGGCCGGCGTGCCGATCAGCGCCTTTGCCCAGATCGCGGCCGAGAACCCGGTCAACATCTTCGGCTTCACCGAAGAGCAGCGCGCGCAGATCCTCGAGGCGATGCCCGAAGTGGCCGCCTTCGAGGTGCCCGGCGGCATGTATCAGGGCTTCCCCGAGGGGCATGGCACGGTCGCCATGTGGAACTTTGCCGTCGCCCATCAGGACATGCCCGAAAGCCTGGCCTATGAGATCACCAAGCTGGTGATGGAAGGCAACGAGGCGATGATGCAGATCCACGCCACCGCCGCCGAGACCCTGCCCGAGAACGTCGACAAGAACACCTTCCTGCCCTACCATCCGGGCGCCGTGCGTTACTTCGACGAGGTCGGGGTCGAAATCCCGGCCGAACTGCGCGGCTGAGCGCATTCTCCGGGGGCTGCGGCCCCCGGATCCCTTTCCCTTTTCCCCCATGATCGGACCGACTGCCCGGACCCCGTCCGCGCGGTCCTTGCCGACGGAGACCCCTCATGTCAGTTGATGCTGCATCTGTGGCAGGGACCGGACCCGTCATCGCGCAGGGCGTCGATGACGAACCGATGGCCCCCAACCAGCGCGACCCCCGCGCCGGAACGGGTGTGCTGATCGCGGTCCTCTGCGCCGCCTATACGTTGTTCCACCTGTTCGTCATGGTCGTCTATCCGCTGGAGACCTGGACCTACCGCATGATGCATGTCTGCGGCGGCCTGATCATCGGCTTCCTGACCTATTCCGCGCTGACGCAGCGCAGCGACACCGCCACCGCCCCCGCACGCCGCGGCATGGCCGAACGGGCCCTGCTGGGCGTGGCGGCCCTGGGCGTGGGCTATGGGCTGGCGGTCATCGCCTATGCCTGGGGCGCCTGGTGGCTGGCCGGGGTGGCGATGCCGCCGGCCTTCGGGTTCCGCACCTATGGCCTGCCGCTGGCCATCGGCACGGGCGCGGCCATCGTCGCGGGCTGGCTCTATTCGTCGCGGGACCGGTCGCGGATCTATCCGGGCGACCTGATCCTGTGCCTGGCCTCGATCGCGGTCCTGGGCTACATCCTGTTCGTCGTGGGCGCGCTGCGCATGCGGGCGGGCACGGCGATGGCGCAGCCGGGCGATCTGTGGGCCGCGGTCACCGGGGTCATGCTGATCCTGGAGCTGACGCGCCGCCTGACGGGCCTCGCGCTGGTGATCATCGTCGCGGTCTTCATCGGCTACAGCTTCCTGGGGCCGTGGCTGCCGGGCTTTCTGAACCATCGCGGCTATACGGCGACGCGGTTCTTCACCTACATCTTCACCGACCAGGGCATCCTGGGCGACCCGATCGCGGTCAGTTCGACCTATATCATCCTGTTCATCGTCTTCGCAGCCTTCCTGCAGGCGTCGAAGGTGGGTGATTACTTCGTGAACTTCGCCTTTGCCTGCGCCGGTCAGGCGCGGGGCGGTCCGGCCAAGGTCGCGGTCTTTGCATCGGGTCTGATGGGCATGATCAACGGCACCTCGGCGGGCAACGTGGTGTCCACCGGCTCGCTGACCATCCCGCTAATGAAAAAGGTCGGCTATTCGCCGAAATCCTCGGCCGCGATCGAGGCCACGGCCTCCTCGGGCGGGCAGATCCTGCCGCCGATCATGGGCGCGGGCGCCTTCATCATGGCCGAGGTCACGGGCATCCCCTATACCGACATCGTCATCGCCGCGATCATCCCGGCGCTGCTGTATTTCGTGTCGGTCTACTTCATGGTCGACCTCCAGGCGCTCAAGCTGGACATGAAGGGCCTGCCCCGGTCCGAACTACCGCAGTTCAAGGTGCTGATCCGCCAGGTCTATCTGTTCCTGCCGATCATCATCCTGATCTATACGCTGTTCGCGGGCTATTCCGTGATCCGGGCGGGCGCGATGGGCATGGCCGCGGCGGCGATGGTCAGCTGGCTGACGCCGCACCGCATGGGCCCGCGCCAGATTTTCAACGCGCTGGACATGGGCGCCAAGATGACCATCCAGATGGTCGCGGTCTGCGCCGCGGCGGGCATCATCGTGGGCGTCATCGCGCTGACCGGGGTGGGGGCGCGGTTCTCATCGCTGCTTCTGTCGATCGCGGATCAGAACCAGTATCTGGCGATGTTCTTTGCGATGTGCATCTCGATCATCCTGGGGATGGGCATGCCCACCACCGCCGCCTATGCGGTCGCCGCCGCCGTCGTGGCGCCGGGGCTGATCGCCCTTGGGGTGCCGGTGCTGGTGGCGCATTTCTTCGTCTTCTACTATGCGGTGATGTCGGCCATCACGCCGCCGGTGGCTCTGGCCGCCTATGCGGGGGCGGCCCTGTCCGGGTCCGACCCGATGAAGACCAGCGTCGAGGCCTTCCGCCTGGGCCTTGCGGCCTTCATCGTGCCCTTCATGTTCTTCGGCTCTCACGAGCTGCTGATGCAGGGCGAATGGATCGACATCATCCATGCGACCGCGACTGCGCTGCTGGGCATGTTCCTGCTGTCGGCGGGGGTGATCGGCTACTACTTCGGGCACGCGTCGATGGTGGTGCGTCTGGTGCTGATCGGGGCCGCGCTGTCGATGATCGCCGTGGGCTGGGTGACCGACCTCCTCGGCCTGTCCGTGGCCGCCGCGCTGTTCCTCTGGCAGCGCCGGATGGTGACGCCCACGACCCTGACGCATGGCCGCGCCGACTGAAACAAGGCTGCGGCCCCCGGATCGGGGCCGCAGCGGTCATGGTGGCCAGGTCACCTGTGCGTCCAGCACTGCCGTTCACTCTCTGGCGCGCGCCAGCAGTTGCACGATCAGCTCTCGCGTCGCTTCCGCACGGACCGGGTTGGGATAGTTGCGGTTCGCCAGGACCACGACGCCGATCCGTTCGGACGGCACCATCGCGACGTAAGAGCCAAAGCCGTTGGTCGCCCCCGTCTTGTTCAGATAGACGTCCCCCTCCAACTGGCGCGCGTCGACCTTGGTCATGGGTTGCGGCGACATCGCCATGTCCGGCGAATTTCCGGCCGCCAGCGCAGCTGCATCCACGGGCCAAGGATACCCTTCCCAGATCATGGCCTGCGCGTAATGGGCTGTGTCGTAGTCCGACCGGCGCGTCCGCGCCAGCGCTGCCGTGATCTCGCCCTCCAGGGTAAGATTGCGCAGATGGGCGTCCAGGAAACGGGTCATGTCGGTCACCGACGACTTGATGCCATAGGCCTCGGCATCCAGCATGCCGGGGTTGACGCGGATCGGGCTGTCGTCCGTTCTGGAATAACCGAAGGCATAGCGCGCCATCTCGGCGTCGGGGACATCGACGAAGGTGCTGCCCAGACCCAGTCCGGGAAGAAGGTCACGGGCCAGCGCATCCGTGTAGGTCGTCCCGAACTGCTCTCCCGCGATCAGCCCCAAAAGGCCGATGCTGACATTGGAATAGGCGCGCCGCGTGCCGGCCCCGCCCTGCGGCGTCCAAGCGTTCAGATAGGTCATCAGGCCGTCCATGTCCGTGACCGCGTCGGGCACCTGCAGGGGCAGGCCACCCGTGGCATGGGCGGCAAGATCGGCCAGCGTCACCGCATCGAAGGCGCTGCCCGCCAGCGCAGGCATCCGGGATGACACCGGGTCCTGCAGGGACAAAAAGCCGCGCTGTTCCGCAAGGGCCGCCAGGGCCACGGTGAACAGCTTGCTGTTCGATCCCAGCTCGAACAGCGTGTCGCGGTCGACGGGGCGCGATGCCGCGCGATCGGCCAATCCATCGGTGAAGAAGAACTGCTGTCCGTCCATCGTCACGCCGATGGCGATGCCGGGAATGTCGAACTCCTCGATGACGGGGCGAAAGACGCTTTCGCTGATCTGCTGGAATGCCTGCTCGGTCAGCCCTTGGGCATGGGCGGGGGTCGTCAGCAGCACGGCTGCGACAGCCACGGTTCGGATGATGGTCATGGGATTCCCTCTGGCGTCGCGACGGCGCCGCGACATGAATTAATTTTGCCAGCCAGAGCTATTGTGATCGTGCATGGGCATCAAATCATGGTTTCTTGCCCTATCGTTGAGAAATTCTAATGGATGCGTGATGGATCGGCCCAACATCCCCCTGAATGCGCTGCGGGCCTTCGAAGCCGCGGCCCGGCACCTGACGCTGTCGAAGGCCGCGATCGAACTGTGCGTGACGCAGGCGGCGCTCAGCCACCAGATCCGCAACCTCGAGGAACGCCTTGGCGTGGCCCTGTTCCGGCGTGTGCCCCGAGGGCTGGTACTGACCGACGAGGGTGCGGCCCTGGCCCCGGTCCTGACCGGATCGCTGGACCTGATCGGCGCGACGCTGGACCGGTTCTCGAGCGGGCGCTATCACGAGGCGCTGCATGTGGGCGTGGTCGGAACCTTTGCGACGGGCTGGCTGATCCCGCGCCTGGCCGGGTTCGAGGCGGCGCATCCCGAGGTGGACCTGCGCATCTTCGCCAACAACAACCGCGTCAGCATTCCGGGCGAAGGGCTTGACCTGGCCATCCGCTTTGGCGACGGGTCGTGGCATGGGCTGCAGGCCACCCGCATCATGGACGCACCCCTGGCCCCCATGTGCGCCCCGGACCGCGCCAGGACCATGTCCGGCCCCCAGGCGATGCTGGAGCAACCGCTGCTGCGATCCTATCGGACAGGCGAATGGGAACGGTGGTTCGCAGGGCTGGGCCTGGCCTGCCCGCCCCTGCGGGGGCCGATGCTGGACAGCTCCATCGCCCTGGCGGACATGGCGGCGGAGGGGCACGGGATCGCGCTGCTGCCGCCTGCGCTTTTCGGCCACTGGACGGATCGCGGCCGTCTTGTGACCCTGTTCGATCATTCCATTGCCGCAGGCGCCTATTGGCTGACCCGCCTGCAATCCAGGCCGGAAACCAGCGGAATGCGCAGCTTTCGAGAGTGGCTGTGCCGGGAGGTAACGGATCAGCCGCCCGCGACGGGCTGACCGCCCGCCCCTGCACGACCGATCAGGTGCGGGGCAAAACCGTCGTGTCAGTCAGGCCCATGCGACCTTCAGGGGTGGCAGGACGGCAATGTCTTCGATGGCATAGGCGATGCCGTCCACCAGCAGGCCGTCGGGCATCTCGTACCGAAGCGGCTGGCATGCGATCTGCCTGAAGCCCAGCGTCCGTGCCAGACCTGCGCTGGCCGTGTTGGGCGCGGCATGACCGGTCGTCACCAGACGTGCGTCCAAGGCCCCAAAGGCGGCCCGTATCATCGCGTTCACCGCCTGAGCCCCATATCCCTGGCGGCAGGCTGAGGACCGCACCCAGTAGGACAGTCGGAACTGGCCCCGCCGCCACTGCGGGATCAGATCGACCGCGCCGACACAGACGCCCGAGGCCCATGCAAGATAGGACAGCCGCTCGCGTCGTTGTGCAGCCTCCACCGCTTCCGCTAGCCGCTCTGATTGCCACCGGGCATCCCGTTCGTGTCCAGGGTTCCCCATCGTCCCGTGAAACCACGGCACCAATTCTGCATGGCTTTCGCCCCTGGCCTGCGCCACCGCGGCGGCGTCATCAACGCTCGCGGGGCAAAGATCCAGCCGGGATGTCCGAACGATCCGCGGCGGGACATATGACGCGGGATCCTTCAGGCGCGCGTAGGGCGGGGGCATGCGCTTCTCCATGGTCTGCGAGCATGATTATCGCCCGGATCGACAGCCATGGGAATAAGACTGCCGTGCGCCGAACACGTGCCTGCATTCCCGCCCAGATCGCGAAATGCCACGGGCGGGCTAGTCGCGGACCGGGCTGTGCCCCAGAAACGCGTCGCGACCGTCCCGATGGAAAGCACAATGTCATGCCCGCCCGCATCGCCCACCTGTCCCTGCTGGTCCCGGACTGCGACGCCGCGCTCGACTTCTTTTGCCGGATCGGTTTCGAGTGCCGGGAGGATACCGAACTGGGCGATGGCAAGCGATGGGTGCGGATTGCGCGGGTGGCGATACCGAGATCCTGCTTGCCCGGGCCGTCGGAGACCGCCAGACCGCGACGATCGGAGAGCAGGGCGGCGGGCGGGTCTGGCTTTTCCTTGAGACGGACGATTTCGCGCGCGACTATCAGCGCCTCCAGGCCGCGGGCGTGACGTTCGAGACGCTTCCGCGCGACGAGCCTTACGGGCGTGTCGTCGTCTGGAGGGATCCCTGGGGAAATCGTTGGGACCTGATCGAACATGCCCGTTCCAACCGCGACGGAACGGGCAGCTGAAGTCCGCGTCGCGCCGGTATCCTCGATATGGATCGCGGGTCTCAGGACGGCGGTACCCGCGACGCGATCCTCGACGCACCCATCCGCCGCGCCCTCCGCTACGGCCGATGATGTCGCATCTACTGCCTTTCCCCCTCCGGCCATCACGGATCGTGCCCATCCGCGGCTGCGGCACGCCCGCGACCGCCGCCTGATGGATCGTGCGCGTGATGCGCACAGGGAATACCTTGGACAGCACCCGTGCCACGCGGTCCGTCCTCAAGTGACAGCGTCGAGGCCACCAGGGCGGGCATAGCATAATTGCCGGTGCCTCCCGCCGCATGGCGCCAAATTCATTGCTCGGAAAGCACAACCGCGTCCGGGGGGCCGGCAGTGCAGCAACCAGACCCCACCGACCGTCGATACAGGACCACGCGGCGGTGCCTCACCCCCTGTGCACCCCTGACATCGGCCCAAGGTGCCACCCGTGACGCAGATGCGCCACAGGGCGGCGGGCGCGACATCGATGCCCTTGCGCGGCCGCGACCAGTAGGAGCACTATGATTCCAGACGACGATGGGTCCGGTCATGTGCCCGTGGTGCAGGCGGTGGCCGGTCCGAAACCGACATGCCCGCGGGGCGTGCCCCTGCCGTGAAAGGCCCCCGATGTTCGACAATGCAGATGCCATCCTGCTGGCCCGGATCCAGTTCGCCTTCACGGTCAGCTTCCACTTCCTGTTCCCCGCCTTCACGATCGGGCTGGCCAGCTTTCTGGCGGTCCTGAACGGGCTGTGGCTGTGGACAAAGGACCACAAGTACCTGGATCTGTTCCGATACTGGGTCAAGATCTTTGCCCTGGCCTTTGCCATGGGCGTCGTGTCGGGCATCGTGATGTCCTATCAGTTCGGCACGAACTGGTCGGCCTTTTCCGACAAGGCGGGGCCGGTCATCGGCGCGCCGATGGCCTATGAGGTCCTGTCGGCCTTCTTCCTGGAGGCCGGGTTCCTGGGGATCATGCTGTTCGGGCGCGACCGCGTCGGGCCCACGCTGCACATGATCGCCTGCGCCGCGGTGGCGTTGGGCACGGCGTTCTCGGCCTTCTGGATCCTGTCGGTCAACAGCTGGATGCACACCCCAGCGGGCTTCGAGATCGACCCCGAGACGGGGCAGTTCCTGCCCACCGACTTCTGGCAGGTGATCTTCAACCCGTCCTTTCCGTTCCGGCTGATGCACACGGTGACCGCGGCCTATCTGACCACGGCCTTCATCGTGGGGGGCGTGGCGGCCCTGCACCTGCTGCGCCACCGGCACCGCCGCGACAAGGTCAGCCCGGCCACGCGGACCATGTTCAGCATGGCGATGTGGATGGCGGCGATCTTTGCCCCGGTCCAGATCGTGCTGGGCGATTTCCACGGCATCAACACGCTGGAGCACCAGCCGGCCAAGGTCATGGCGATGGAGGGCCATTTCGAGAGCCATGACGAAGGCGCGCCGCTATACCTGTTCGGCATCCCGAACCAGGACGAACAGCGCCTGGACTATGCCATCGGCATCCCCAAGCTGTCGTCCCTGATCCTGAAGCACGACCTGAACGCGCCGCTTGCGGGCCTGGACACCATCCCGCGCGAGGATCAGCCCCCCGTGGCCATCGTCTTCTGGTCGTTCCGCATCATGGTCGCGCTTGGCTTTGCCATGCTGGGGATCGGGGTCTGGTCGCTGTGGGCGCGCTGGCGGGGGATGCTGTTCGACAGCCCCATGCTGCACCGCGCCGCCCTTGTGATGTCGCCCGCGGGGCTGATCGCCGTGCTGGCCGGATGGGTCACGACCGAGGTCGGGCGGCAGCCCTTCACCGTCTATGGTCACCTGCGCACGGTGGACAGCGCCGCACCCCTGGACGCGGCCGCGGTGGGGGCATCGCTGGTGGCCTTCATCATCGTCTATTTTGCGGTCTTTGGGGCGGGGACATACTATATCCTGCGTCTGATGAGCCGCTCTCCGGCAAATAACGAACCGCGGCTGAAGGACGTGACCAACAGCCCGACGCGCACGGCGGGCACCACGCCCGCCCAGCAGCACCCGACCCGCAACGTCCAACCCGGAGAGTGACCATGCCCCTCGCAGAAGGCGTTTCGCTGGATCTGACCGTCATCTGGGCCTTCGTCATCGCCTTTGCGGTGCTGGTCTATGTCGTGCTGGACGGGTTCGACCTGGGCCTGGGCATGCTGTTCGCGGTCGAACCCGAGGGCGAGGACCGCGACATCATGATGAACTCGGTCGCGCCGGTCTGGGACGGGAACGAAACCTGGCTCGTCTTCGGCGGGGGCGGGCTGTTCGCGGCCTTTCCGCTGGCCTATGCGCTGATCCTGCCGGCGCTGTATGCGCCGATCATGGCGATGCTGCTGGCGCTGATCTTCCGCGGCGTCGCGTTCGAGTTCCGCTGGCGTACCAAGCGCTGGCGCAAGGTCTGGGACGTGGCCTTCATCGGCGGATCGGCGGTGGCCGCACTGGCGCAGGGCATCACCCTGGGTGGGCTGCTGCAGGGCATCGACATCGACAAGGCCGCGCGCGAATATTCCGGCGGCTGGTGGGACTGGCTGACGCCCTTCACGCTGATGGTCGGCGTCGCGGTAATGGTCGGATACGCCCTTCTGGGTGCGACGTGGCTGGTGATGAAGACCGCCGGCCCCCTGCAGGAGCGCATGCGCAAGCGGGCCTGGGTGCTGGGTGTCGGCACGGTGATCTTCATGGGCGTGGTCAGCCTGTGGACGCCGTTCCTGCAGGACGGCTATTACAGCCGCTGGTTCGGCGGCTGGAACATCGTTCTGGCGGCGGGGGTGGGTGCCGCCGTGCTGGGCCTGGCCTTCGGCATGTTCACCTCGCTGATGGTGCGTCATCACGACTACTGGCCGTTCCTCTGCGCGCTGGGGATGTTCATCTTGGGCTTCGTCGGGTTGGGGATCTCGATGTTCCCCTACATCGTCCCGGTCGAGGTCACGATCTGGGAGGCCGCCGCCCCCCGCAACAGCCAGATCTTCATGCTGGTCGGTGCGGCCGTGCTGATCCCGGTGATCCTGACCTATACCGCCTATTCCTATTGGGTGTTCCGCGGAAAGATGGACCCCAAGGAGGGGTACCACTGATGCCGCAATCCCTGCGGCGGCTGGCGTGGTTCGTGGCGATATGGCTGGCCAGCGTGGCGGTGATCGGCACCGTCGCCTGGATCATCCGCCTGTGGATCGCCTAGCCCAGATAGGCGCGCAGTCCCGGCGGCGGATCGTCCAGCAGCGGCCCGGTGGGGCGGGGGGCGTGCACCGCGCCATCCTCGACCAGCAGGGTGTCGGGCGCAAAGGCCCGCGCATCGGCCGGATCATGGGTCACCATCAGCACCGTTGTGTCGGACGCCACCTGCGCCAGCAGGGTCAGCATCTCCGACTTCAGCGCCGGACCTAGCGCCGCGAAGGGTTCGTCCAAAAGAAGCAGGGGCCGCGCCCGCAGCAGCACCCGGGCCAGCGCGACGCGGCTTTGCTGACCACCCGACAGGGCTGCGGGGCGGCGATCCTGCGTGCCGGACAGGCCGACATGGTCCAGCACCTGCATCACGCGGCGCTGCTGATCCCGGTCCAGACGCAGGTTCGGGCGCAGGCCCATCCCTACATTTTGTTTCACGGTTAGATGAGGAAACAAATTGTGGTGTTGAAACAGGATCGACACTGGTCGTTGGCCGGGCGTCATGTCGGTGATATCCTGGCCGTCCCAGATCAGCCGGCCCTTTGTCGGGGCCAGAAACCCCGCCACCAAGGCCAGCAGGGTCGACTTGCCCGACCCCGAGGCGCCGATCACCGCATGGCGACCCTGCGGCACGGTCAGGTCCGCGGTCAGCTGGAAGTCGTCCTGTCGCAGCAGGATGTCGCGGAATTCAAGCGTCACGTCGGCCTCCCCTGTCGAACATCCAGAACAGCCCCAGGCTGAGCCCCATCAACAGCAGGGCGCAAGCCGCGGCATCGGCCATGCGATAGCCGTTCATCAGCTGGTACAGCATCAGCGGCAGGGTCGGGCGATCCCCTGCGAACAGGGTGATGACGCCAAGATCGCCCATGGCCAGCGCCGCCGCCAGCCCGGCACCAAAGCCCAATGGGCGCGCCAGACGGGGCAGCACCAGAAGGCGCAGCCGTGCCCAGCCCCGCAGGTCCAGCGATGCGGCAAGTTGGCCGTAATCCTGTTCCAGCGCCCGCGCCGCCGGGATCAGCGCGCGCAGCGCGAAGGGCAGGGCCATCGCCGCGTTGATCAGCGCCGTGACCGGCAGGGCCATCTGCTGGGGCGTGACCGTACCGCGCAGCAGGATGAACAGCCCCGTCCCCAGCACCAGCGGCGAGGCGATCAGCGGCAGCATGCCCGCCGCCTCGACCCACCGGGCCGCGCCCCGCGCCACCGTCAGGGCCAGCGCCAAGGCCGCCCCCGCGCAGAGCAGCGCCGAGATCACGGCCATCAGCACCGACCGGCGCGTGGCCTGCCAGACCTCGGGCGGCAGGGCGGTCAGGCGCGGCAGGCCCGTCGCCGCGACCGAGATCAGCGGCGCCAGCAGAAAGGCCGCTGCCGCCGCGATCACCGCTGCGTCCGTCAGCCGCCGCCAGCCGCCCGGCGCGGGCGGCCCGCCCAAAGCATCCAGCCCCGCGCCGAAGCCTGCGGGCACCGTGATCCGCGCGGCCAGCGCCGCCGCCGCGATGCAGATCGCGATCTGAACCATCCCCAGGGCCGCCGCCCGCCCCAGGTCGAAATCGAATCGGAAGGCCTGATAGATGGCCAGTTCCACCGTCGTGGCCCGCGGCCCCCCGCCCAGGGCCAGCGCCACCGTGAAAGAGGTCAGGCAGACCAGGAACACCGCCAGCCAGACGCCGGGCAGCACGCCGCGCAGCATCGGGCGCTCCAGATGGCGGGCGATGTCGCGGGGGGCGAAATCCAGGGACGCGGCCAGCCGGAAGCGTTCCGCGGGAATCGCCTGCCAGCCCTGCAGGATCAGCCGCACCGACAGCGGCAGGTTGAAGAAGACATGCGCCAGGATCACCCCCTGCCAGCCATAGATGCCGATGGCGGGCAGGCCCAGGGCCTCCAGCGCGCCGTTCAGCGCACCGTTGCGCCCGAAGATCGCGATCAGGCCCAGCACCGCCACGATCACCGGCAGGATGAAGGGCGCGCCCAGCAGCGTGACCAGCAGCCCGCGCCCCCGGAACCGCCGCCGGGCCAGCGCGCGCGCCACCGGCACGGCCAGCGCGGCCGACAGGGTCGCGGACAGCGCCGCCTGCCACAGGGTGAACCAGACCGCGCGCAGGTCCCATTCGGTCAGGCTCGACAGCCCGCCCGCGACCCAGGCCACCGCCGCCAGCGTGCCCAGGATCAGCGCGGCAAGTGCGCCCGCGATGGCGTGGCCGATGCTCAGCGGAAGGCCCGCTGCCATTCGTCCAGGGCGGGGGCGCGCAGGGACTCTGCCTCGTCCTCGGACAGGAACAGGGTCTTGTCGGGCCGGGGCAGGTCGCGCATCACCTGCGGCCAGTCGGCCTCAGGCAGTTTTGCGGGCAGGGACCAGTTGGCCAGCGGGATCGTCGCCTGGAAATCGGGGGTCAGCACCCAGTCCATGAAGGCTTGCGCCAGTTCGGGCTGATCGGTGCCCGCGACCTGGGCCACCAGTTCGGCCATGAAGTAATGCCCCTCGGGGAAGATGGCGGCGCGCTTGGTGTCGTCTTCCTCGGCGGCGATGTGATAGGCGGGCGAGGTGGTGTAGGACAGGACCATGTCCGCCTCTCCGTCGGTGAACAGGCCATAGGATTCGGACCAGCCGCGGGTGACGGTCAGCACCTTGGGGGCGAGCTTGGCCCAGGCCTCGCCCGCCTGATCGCCATAGACCGACTTGACCCACAGCAGCATCGCCAGACCCGACACCGAACTGCGCGGGTCCTGGATGACGATGCTGATATCCTCGGCCTCCAGCAGCTCGGCAAAGCTGGCGGGCGGGTTCTCCAGCCGGGTGCTGTCATAGACGAAGGCCGTCTCGCCCCAGTTGTAGGGCAGGAAGATGTCGTCCTCCCATGCGATGGGCAGCGACAGGTCGGACGTGTCCTGCCCATGCGGCGCGAACAGACCCGATGCGCGGGCGCGCGCGGTCATGTCGGTGTTCAGGCCGAAGACGATGTCGGCCTGGGTGCCCGCCCCCTCCATCAAGATGCGGGGCAGCACGTCGCCGGTCACGAATTGCAGGTCGCAGTCGCAGATCGCCTCGAACCCCTCCTCGATGGCGGGGCCGGGGCCCCATTCGCTGGTGACGCTGTCGCCCGCATAGACGGTCAGGACGCGATCCTGGGCCAGGGCGGGGGTGGCCAGCAGCAAGGCGGGGATCAGGACGGATTTCATCGGCAGCCTCTCTTGTCGGAATGTCGAAAAGAAGGGGGTGCGCACCTTCCCTCCGCCGGTGTGAGCCGGATCAGGTTCAACGGGTCCGCTGTCGCGTCTCAGCCCGCATGGGGCACCCCGAGGTGCCCCTGAATGTAGAGGTTTCGCGCGCCCGCGCAAGCGGATAGAAACCGCCCATGACCAGGGACACGACCGACCAGCCCACGCCGATGATGGCGCAATATCTTGCAATCCGGGAGGCCAATCCCGGCGCGCTGCTGTTCTATCGCATGGGCGATTTCTACGAGATGTTCTTCGACGACGCGGTCGCCGCCGCCGCCGCGCTGGACATCGCGCTGACGAAGCGCGGCACGCATCTGGGCGAACCCATCCCGATGTGCGGCGTGCCGGTCCATGCGGCCGAGGGCTATCTGCTGACGCTGATCCGCAAGGGTTTCCGTGTGGCCATTGCCGAACAGATGGAGGACCCTGCGGAAGCCAAGAAGCGCGGGTCGAAATCGGTCGTGGCCCGCGACGTGGTGCGGCTGGTGACGCCCGGCACGCTGACCGAGGAATCGCTGCTGGAGGCGCGGCGGCACAATTACCTGGCGGCCTTCGTGGTGGTCCGCGAGGAGGGCGCGCTGGCTTGGGTCGACATCTCGACCGGCGCGTTTTCGGTGATGGATTGCCCCCTGCCGCGTCTGGCCCCCGAACTGGCGCGGCTGGCCCCGCGCGAGGTGCTGGCCTGCGACACGGGGCTGGAGGAGTTGATCGGCGATGCAGGTGCGGTGATGACCGACCTGCATGCCAGCGCCTTCGACAGCAATGCGGGCACGCGGCGGCTGTGTGCGCTCTATGGGGTCGAGACGCTGGACGGCTTCGGCAGCTTCACCCGCGCCGAACTGGCCGCGATGGGCGCCATCGTCGATTATCTGGACATGACGCAGAAGGGCCGCCTGCCGCTGCTGCGCCCGCCGGTGCGCGAACGCGCGGGCGGCGCGATGCAGATCGACGCGGCGACCCGGCGCAATCTGGAACTGACCCAGGCCCTGTCGGGCGGGCGCGACGGATCGCTGCTGGCGGCCATCGATCGCACCGTGACCGCGCCGGGCGCGCGCCTGCTGGAGCGACGGATCAGCGCGCCGTCGCGCGATTTGGGCCTGATCGCGGCGCGCCATGATGCGGTGGCGGCGCTGGCCGCCGATGCGCGGTTGCTCTCGGATCTGCGCGGCGCGCTGGCGCGGGTGCCGGACATGGACCGGGCACTGTCGCGGCTGGCGCTGGACCGGGGCGGTCCGCGCGATCTGGCCGCGATCCGAGCCGGGCTGACGCAGGGCGCGGCCATCGCTTTGCGCCTGCCCGGCGACGCGCCGCCCGTGCTGCGCGATGCGGCGGGCGATCTGGTCGGGCATGAGGCGCTGGTCGATCTGCTGGATGATGCGCTGGTGGCCGAACCGCCTTTGCTGGCGCGCGATGGCGGCTTCGTGGCCGAGGGGCATGACGCCGATCTGGACCAGACCCGTCGCCTGCGCGACGAGGGGCGCGGCGTCATTGCGGGCATGCAGGCCGATTACGCGGCCCTGGCCGGGGTCGGCAGCCTGAAGATCAAGCACAACAACGTCCTGGGCTATTTCATCGAGACGACGACCACCCATGCCGAGCGCATGATGGCCGCGCCCTTGAACCAGACCTTCATCCACCGCCAGACCACCGCGAACCAGATCCGATTCACCACGGTGGAACTGTCCGAACTGGAGACCCGCATCCTGAACGCCCGCGACCGCGCGCTGGAGATCGAGCGGGGCATCTTCGATCGCCTGCGGTCGGCGATCCTGGATCAGGCGGCGCGGATCGGGCAGGCGGCCCGTGCGCTGGCCGAGATCGACCTGGCCTGCGCCTTCGCGGATCTCGCCTCGGGCGAGGGCTGGGTCCGGCCGCGCGTCGATGACAGCCGCGCCTTCGTCATCGAAGGCAGCCGCCATCCGGTCGTGGAACGCGCACTGCGCCGCAAGGCGGAAAGCTTCGTCGCCAATGATTGCGACCTGACCACCGGGGCCACGCCCGCGATCTGGCTGCTGACCGGGCCGAACATGGCGGGCAAGTCGACCTTCCTGCGGCAGAACGCGCTGATCGCGGTGCTGGCGCAGGCCGGGGCCTTTGTTCCAGCGCGCGCGGCGCATATCGGGCTGGTCAGCCAGCTGTTCAGTCGCGTGGGCGCCGCCGACGACCTGGCGCGGGGACGCTCGACCTTCATGGTCGAGATGGTCGAGACGGCGGCGATCCTGAACCAGGCCGATGATCGCGCGCTGGTGATCCTGGACGAGATCGGGCGCGGCACCTCGACCTGGGACGGGCTGTCGATTGCCTGGGCGGTGATGGAGCATCTGCATGCCGCCAACCGCTGCCGGGCGCTGTTCGCCACGCATTATCATGAGATGACGGCGCTGTCGGCCAAGCTGGAGGGGGTCGAGAACGCCACCGTCACGGTGCGCGAGTGGCAGGGCGAGGTGATCTTTCTGCACGAGGTCAGGAAGGGCGCGGCCGACCGCAGCTATGGCGTGCAGGTCGCGCGGCTGGCGGGTCTGCCCGCCTCCGTCGTGGAACGCGCCCGCACCGTGCTGACCGCGCTGGAAAGCGGAGAGCGTCAGTCGGCGCGCCCGGTGGCGCTGATTGACGATCTGCCGCTGTTCCGCGCCGCCCCGCCGCCCGCGCCCAAGGCCCGCCCGCTGGACGACCGGCTGAAGGCGGTCCATCCCGACGCCCTGTCCCCGCGCGAGGCGCTGGACCTGATCTATGAATTGAAAGCCCTGTCCGAGGAGACGCGCCCATGAGCTACAACACCTTCGGCCGCGAGTTCCGCTTTACCACCTGGGGCGAAAGCCACGGCCCCGCCCTGGGCGCGACGGTGGACGGCGTGCCGCCCGGCGTGCCCCTGACCGAAGAATACATCCAGCGCTTCATGGACCGCCGCCGCCCCGGGACGTCGAAACACACCACGCAGCGGCGCGAACCCGACCAGGTCCGCATCCTGTCCGGTGTCTTCGAGGGTGTCACCACCGGCACCGCGATCCAGCTGATGATCGAGAATACCGACCAGCGGTCCAAGGATTACGGCGACATCGCCACCAGCTTTCGCCCCGGCCATGCCGACATCACCTATCACCTGAAATATGGGGTGCGCGATTATCGCGGCGGGGGCCGGTCTTCGGCGCGCGAGACGGCGGCGCGGGTTGCGGCCGGAGCGGTCGCGCAGGCGGTTCTGGGCGCGTTTGTGCCCGATCTGCGGATCACCGGCTACATGGTGCAGATGGGCGCGATGCATCTGGACCGTGACCGGCTGGACCTGGGCGCGGTGAACGACAATCCGTTCTTCCTGCCCGATGCGGGCGCGGTGCAGGCCTGGTCCGATTACCTGGACGAAATCCGCAAGGATCAGAACAGCGTCGGCGCGGCCATCGAGGTCTGCGTTCAGGGCTGCCCGCCGGGCATCGGCGCGCCGGTCTATGCAAAGCTGGACACCGATCTGGCCGCCGCGATGATGTCGATCAACGCCGTGAAGGCCGTCGAGATCGGCGAGGGCATGGCCTCGGCCGCGCTGACCGGGGTGGCGAACGCGGACGAGATCCGCATGGGGCCGGACGGGCCGGAGTTCCTGTCGAACCATGCGGGCGGGATTCTGGGCGGCATCTCGACCGGACAGGACATCGTCGTGCGTTTCGCGATCAAGCCGACCAGCTCGATCACCACGCCCCGCCGATCGATCAACTCACGCGGAGAGGAGATCGACGTGATCACCAAGGGCCGCCACGACCCCTGCGTGGGCATCCGTGCCGTGCCAGTGGCCGAGGCGATGGCCGCCTGCGTGATCCTGGATCACCTGCTGATGGACCGAGCGCAGACCGGCGGGGTGCGTGGTCAGATCGGCTGATCGGACAGAAACGCGTCTACTTCGGTACGGGTGGGGATGGCATCGCCCGCCCCCGCCCGCGTGACCTTGACCGCCGCCGCGGCCGAGGCCAACCTTAGGGCGGCAGGAATATCCGCCCCGCCGTCCAACGCCGCCGCGAAATAGCCCGCGAAGGTGTCGCCCGCGCCGGTCGTGTCCACCGGCGTCACGCGGAACGAGGGCTGCTCATGCACCTGGCCCGTGGTCAGGTCGCGATATTCGGCACCCTCCGCGCCGCGGGTGATCAGCAGGCCCTGCACGGGCAGGTCGCCGGGGTCACCCGCGAACAGCTGCTCCGCCTCTCCGGCGTTCATCGCCAGGATCGACACATGGGGCAGGACCGCGCGCACCGCGTCCAGATCGAAAGGGGCGGCGGAATAGATCACGCGTGCGCCCTGCGCCTGCGCCGCGCGGGCGGCGGCGACTTGGCCGTTCGTCTCGTTCTGGATCAGCAGCGTATCAGCGGGGGTCAGGGCGGAGAGGGCCTGCGTCAGGGCATCCTCGTCGATGGCGCGGTTAGCGCCGGGGTGGATGACGATGGCGTTTTCCGCATCGGCATCCAGCAGGATGATCGCGTGGCCCGTCGCCTGATCCGCAAGGCGGGCGACATGCCCCATGTCCACGCCCGCCTGCGCCAGCCGGTCGCGCACCCAGTCATCGCCCGTGCCCATCGCCCCCAGGTGATGCGTGACCGCGCCCGCGCGCGCCGCGGCGACCGACTGGTTCGCGCCCTTGCCGCCCAGACCCTGCGCATAACCGCGCGAGGCCAGCGTCTCTCCGGGCTTGGGCAGGCTCTCCAGCGGATAGACGTGGTCGATGTTGATCGAGCCCAGGTTCCAGATTGCCATGCACGCCTCCGCCGTTTGGCGGCCATGTGACCGGGCGGGCCGGGCCTTGTCCAGATGTGAAAAGACGCGCCCGTTGCGGGGCGCGTCCTGTCATGTCGACCTGTCGTGCAGGATCAGGCGGGCAGCTTGCCCTTGTGGGGCGCCCACAGCCGCTTGTTCACGACATAGAGCAGCGCGCTGAGCAGCACCAGGAACAGCACCGCGACCAGGCCCACGGACTTGCGGTCCATCATCTTGGGCTCGGCGGTCCACATCAGGAAGGCCGCGATGTCCATCGCCATCTGGTCGACGGTCGCCTCGGTGCCGTCCTCGTAGGTGACCTGACCGTCGGACAGCGGAGCCGCCATGCTGATCCAGCCGCCGGGGAAGGCGGTGTTGCCGTGCAGCAGCGTGCCGGCCTGTTCCTGGTCCTCGCCGGTATAGCTGGTCAGCAGGGCGTGGATGTATTCCGGACCGCCCATGCCGTTGACCAGCTGGCTGAGGCCGGTGCCGAAGGGGCCGTGAAAGCCCGCGCGGGCCTTGGCCATCAGCGACAGATCCGGGCCCATGCCGTCACCCGAGGTTGCCGGGAAGTGATCGGTGATGGTGCGCGGACGCTCCTCTCCGATCGCGTCGTCGAAGACCGGCAGCAGTTCGGCCGCATAGGCGCGAACCTGATCCTCGGGCAGGCCGGGGCCGCCTTCATCCGCCAGGGTGCGGATGGCGACGTATTTCAGGCCGTGGCAGGCCGAGCAGACCTCGGTATAGACCTGCAACCCGCGCTGCAGCTGGAACTGGTCGTATGCGCCGAACGGACCCTCGTGCGGGAAGGCGACATCCTCGATGTGCCCGCCTTCGCCTGCGGCCATCGCCGGTCCGGACAGGCCAAGGGCCGTGACGGCGGCGATCGCTAGTGCTTTCAGCATGATCCTTGGTCCTCTCATTCGGCCGGCTGCGTCAGGCTGGTTCCACCAACCTTGGGCGCGTAGTGTTCGTTGAAGTCTTCCTCGATCGTGGCGGGCATGGGCTCCGGCTTCTCGATCACGCCCAGCAGCGGCAGGATCACCAGGAAGTAGCCGAACCAGTAGGCCGCGGCAGCCAGCGCGATGTAGGGATAGGGCCCCTCGGTGGGCATGGCGCCGACCCAGGTTAGGACGACGAAGTCGACCGCCAGCAGCCAGAACCACCACTTGAACTGCGGACGATAGCGGCCCGAGCGCACGCGGCTGGTGTCCAGCCAGGGCGCCAGGCCCATCACCACGATGGCGCCGAACATCGCCAGCACGCCGAAGAACTTGGCGTCGACGATGCCGAAGGTCACGAACTGGACCAGCTGGACCAGCCACACCTCGGCGTCGAAGGCGCGCAGGATCGCGTAGAAGGGCAGGAAGTACCATTCGGGCACGATATGCGCGGGCGTGGCCAGCGCGTTGGCCTCGATGTAGTTGTCCGGGTGGCCCAGGTAGTTGGGCATGAAGCCCACGATCGCGAAGAACACGGCCAGGATGACGGCCAGCGCGAACAGGTCCTTGATGACGAAGTAGGGCCAGAAGGGCAGGGTGTCCTTGGCGGCCTCCTCCTTGCTGGTGCGACGCACCTCGATGCCGGTCGGGTTGTTGTTGCCCGTGGTGTGGAAGGCCCACACGTGGACGATGACCAGGCCCGCGATGATGAAGGGCAGCAGGTAGTGCAGCGAGAAGAAGCGGTTCAGCGTCGCGTTGCCGACCGCGGGTCCGCCCAGCAGCCAAGTCTGCAGCGTTTCACCCACGCCCGGAATGGCGCCGAACAGGCCTGTGATCACGGTCGCGCCCCAGAAGGACATCTGACCCCAGGGCAGCACGTAGCCCATGAAGGCGGTGGCCATCATCAGCAGGTAGATCAGCATGCCGATGATCCAGGTGACCTCGCGCGGGGCCTTGTAGCTGCCGTAGTAGAGGCCGCGGAAGATGTGCAGGTATACGGCCACGAAGAACAGCGACGCGCCGTTCATGTGGATGTAGCGCAGCATGTAGCCGCCGTTGACGTTGCGCATGATGTGCTCGACGCTGGCGAAGGCCATGTCGACATGCGGGGTATAGTGCATCACCAGGACGATGCCCGTGACGATCTGCAGCACCAGGCAGAAGACCAGCACGATCCCCCAGATCCACATCCAGTTCAGGTTCTTGGGCGTGGGGATCATCAGCGTGTCGTAAAGCACGCCGGCGACGGGCAGGCGGCGGTGAAGCCAGCGTTCGAAGCCCGACTTGGGCTCGTAATGGTCGTGCGGAATTCCGGCCATGATAACCCTCCTTAACCCAGCTGAATGGTGGTGTCGTTCACGAACGACGCCAGCGGAATATGCATGTTCTGCGGCGCGGGCCCGCGACGGATGCGGCCTGCGGTGTCGTAATGGCTGCCGTGGCAGGGGCAGAACCAGCCGCCGAAATCGCCCGCGCCGTCACCGATGGGCACGCAGCCCAGATGGGTGCAGACGCCGATCTGGACCAGCCATTCGCCGGTCTCGTCCAGCGCGCGGTTCGCGTCGGTTGCGGGCGATCCGTCGGCCAGGTTGGGGTTTTGGGCGTTCTGGTCGGGCAGCTCGCTCAGCTCGACCGCACGTCCGGCCTCGATCTCCTCGGGGGTCCGGCGGCGGATGAACACGGGCTTGCCCAGGAACAGCACGGTGATCTGCGACCCGGCGGCGACGCCGCTGACATCGACCTGGATCGAGGCCAGCGCCTGCACGTCGGCCGAGGGGTTCATCTGATTCACAAGGGTCCAGGCGGCGGCACCGGCGGCCACCGTGCCTGCGCCCGCCGTGGCATAATAGAGGAAATCCCTCCGGGTGCCTACGTGGTCATCTGCGTGGGACACGGGTCATACTCCAATTCGGGCCGTCAATGCAGGCCGATACGACATTCCGGGCCGCGTCCGAAACGCAGCCTTCGCGGGGCGGTTCTAGCCCTCAATTCCTCGTCAGTCCAGATGATAAGCCGTCGCGGCCCGTTGCAATTCGACGCATCGGGCACAAATGCTGCACCCCCCGCGGGGATCAGAGCAGGCCCTCGGACCGGAACGACAGCTCGCGCGACTTGCCGATGATCAGGTGGTCGTGGATGGTGATTCCCATGCTTTCCGCGGCCTGCCCGATGCGTGCCGTCATGGCGATGTCGCTGTCCGAGGGCGTCGGATCGCCCGAGGGATGGTTGTGCACCAGGATCAGCGCCGAGGCGTTCAACTCCAGCGCGCGGCGGATGATCTCGCGGGGATAGACGGGGACGTGGTCCACCGTGCCGCGCGACTGCTCCTCGTCCGCGATCAGGACGTTCTTGCGGTCCAGGTACAGCACGCGGAACTGCTCGATCTCGCGATGCGCCATCGTGGTGTGGCAGTAATCCAGCAGCGACTGCCAGCTGGACAGGACCGGGCGGTGCATGATGCGGGCGCGGGCCATGCGCTGCGCCGCGGCCTCGACGATCTTCAGTTCGGTGACGACGGCGGGTCCAACACCGTCGACCGCCTGCAGGCGGGCGGGCGGCGCGGTGACCACGCGGTTGAAATCGCCGAAGGTCTCGATCAGGCGGCGGGCCAGCGGTTTGACGTCCTGGCGCGGGATGGCGCGGAACAGCACCAGCTCCAAAAGCTCGTAATCGGGCATCGCGGTCGCGCCGCCCTGCAGGAACCGTTCGCGCAGCCTTGCCCGATGATCGGCCAGATAGGAGGGTGCAGCCTTGCCGGCCGGCAACACGTCATCCGCGGCCGGGCTGAACAAAGGCAGGGGCATTTCGCCAAAGGAACGATTCGGGTCCATGTGCGGAACATGAACCCGAATCGGTAAAGGAACGGTTAACCCTTAACGGGTCATCCCTTCCCAGAACCCCTTTACCTTGTCGAAGAAGCTGTCCGATTGCGGGCTGTTGTCGGCCTTCTCGGCCTCGAACTCTCGCAGCAGCTCCCGCTGGCGGGGCGTCAGGTTGACCGGCGTCTCGACGGTCAGCTCGATCAGCATGTCGCCGAAATCGCCCTGCGCGCCGGGGCCGTGGCGCAGGGGCGGCATGCCCTTGCCGCGCAGGCGCATCTGCCGACCCGTCTGGCTGCCGGCGGCGACCTTGACGCGGGCGCGCCCGCCGTCGATGGTCGGCACCTCGACGTCGCCGCCCAAGGCGGCGGTGGCCATGCTGACCGGCACCTGGCAGGCCAGCGTCTTGCCGTCGCGCAGGAAGATCGCGTGGTCTTGGACCTCGATGAAGATGTACAGATCCCCGGCTGGACCGCCACGCAGCCCCGCCTCTCCCTCTCCGGCCAGCCGGATGCGGGTGCCGGTCTCGACACCGGCGGGAATGTTCACCGACAGCGCGCGGTCGCGTTCCATCCGGCCCGCACCGTGGCAGGCCTTGCACGGGTTCTTGACGATCTGGCCCGCGCCGCCGCAGGTCGGGCAGGTGCGCTCGACGGTGAAGAAGCCCTGCTGGGCCCGGACCTTGCCCATGCCTGCGCAGGTCGGACAGGCGGCGGGCTGGGACGCGCCCTCGGCCCCGGTGCCGTCGCATTCGCCGCAGGCGACCGAGCCGCGCACGGTGATCGGCTTTTGCACGCCGACATAGGCGTCCTCAAGGCTGACGCGCAGGTTGTAGCGCAGGTCCTGCCCACGCTGCGCCCGGGCACGCCCGCCACCGCCGCCGCCGCGACGGCCCATCATGTCGCCGAACAGATCCTCGAACACGTCGGCGAACGCCGCGCCGAAATCGCCCGGATGCTGGCCACGGCCACCGCCGCCGCCGCCCATGCCACCCTCGAAGGCGGCATGGCCGAAGCGGTCATAGGCGGCCTTCTTGGTGTCGTCCTTCAGGCAGTCATAGGCCTCGTTCGCTTCCTTGAAGCGGGCCTCGGCTGTCGCATCGTCCTGGTTGCGGTCGGGATGCAGCTCTTTGGCCTTGGTGCGGTAGGCCTTCTTGATCTCGTCGGTCGAGGCCCCGCGCGTGACCCCGAGCACTTCGTAGTAACAACGCTTGCTCATGTGTCGTCCTGTTCAGCTGTCCCCATGAAACAGGCCGGCCCGCGGGAAAGGCGGGCCGGCCCGGTCAGGGGATGCGGCCCCGATCAGCCGCGCTTCTTGTCGTCGCCCAGATCTTCGAAATCGGCGTCCACGATGTCGTCGTCGACATCACGCGGGGCGTCGCGGTCCGACGGATCGGAGTCCTCGGCGCTCTGCTGGTTCTTGTAGATCGCCTCGCCCAGGCGCATGGACGCGTCCATGACGTTCTGGATGCCCGACCGGATCTTGCCCGGGTCCTCGGACTTCAGCGATTCCTCCAGCGCGCCGATGGCCAGCTCGATCGCCTCGACGGTCGATGCGTCGACCTTGTCGCCGTGCTCGGACAGCGACTTGTTGGTCGAGTGGATCAGGCTCTCGGCCTGGTTCTTGGCCTCGACCAGCTCGCGGCGGGTCTTGTCGGATTCGGCGTTCGCCTCGGCATCCTTGACCATCCGCTCGATGTCCTCGTCGGACAGACCGCCCGAGGCCGCGATGGTGATGGTCTGCTCCTTGCCGGTGCCCTTGTCCTTGGCGGCCACCGACACGATGCCGTTGGCGTCGATGTCGAAGGTCACCTCGATCTGCGGCATGCCGCGCGGCGCGGGCGGGATGTGCTCCAGGTTGAACTGGCCCAGCATCTTGTTGTCCGCGGCCATCTCGCGCTCACCCTGGAACACGCGGATCGTCACGGCGCCCTGGTTGTCCTCGGCGGTCGAGAAGATCTGGCTCTTCTTGGTCGGGATGGTCGTGTTGCGATCGATCAGGCGGGTGAACACGCCACCCAGGGTCTCGATGCCCAGCGACAGCGGCGTCACGTCCAGCAGCACGACGTCCTTGACGTCACCCTGCAGCACGCCGGCCTGGATGGCGGCGCCAAGGGCCACGACCTCGTCGGGGTTCACGCCCTTGTGGGGCTCCTTGCCGAAGAACTCGGTGACCTCGGCCACGACCTTGGGCATGCGGGTCATGCCGCCGACCAGGACGACCTCGTCGATGTCGCCCTTGGAGCAACCGGCATCCTTCAGCGCGTCCTGGACGGGCTTCATGGTGCGCTTGATCAGGTCAGCGACCAGGCTTTCCAGCTTGGAACGGGTCAGCTTCACGACCAGGTGCAGCGGGGTGCCGCTGTTCTTGTCCATCGAGATGAACGGCTGGTTGATCTCGGTCTGGCTGGAGGAGGACAGCTCGATCTTGGCCTTTTCCGCGGCTTCCTTCAGGCGCTGCAGGGCCATCTTGTCCTTGGACAGATCGACGCCGTGTTCCTTTTTGAACTCGTCGGCCAGATAGTTCACGATCCGCATGTCGAAGTCTTCGCCACCCAGGAAGGTGTCGCCGTTCGTGGACTTCACCTCGAACAGGCCGTCGTCGATCTCCAGGATGGTGATGTCGAAGGTACCGCCGCCGAGGTCATAGACCGCGATCGTCTTGGTTTCCTTCTTATCCAGACCATAGGCCAGCGCGGCCGCGGTCGGCTCGTTGATGATGCGCAGCACTTCCAAGCCGGCGATCTTGCCGGCGTCCTTGGTGGCCTGGCGCTGGGCGTCGTTGAAATAGGCCGGAACGGTGATCACGGCCTGGGTCACGGTTTCGCCCAGATAGGATTCGGCGGTTTCCTTCATCTTCTGCAGGATCATCGCGCTGACCTGCGCGGGGGAGTACTTCTCACCCTGCACCTCGACCCAGGCGTCGCCGTTACCACCATCCGCGATGGTGTAGGGGACCATCTTGCGGTCCTTCTCGACAGCCTCGTCGCCCATGCGGCGCCCGATCAGGCGTTTCACGGCAAAGACGGTGTTGGTCGGGTTGGTCACGGCCTGGCGCTTGGCGGGCTGGCCGACCAGGCGTTCACCGTCCTTGAAACCCACGATCGAAGGCGTGGTGCGCGCGCCTTCGCTGTTCTCGATGACCTTCGGCTGGCTGCCGTCCATGATGGCGACGCAGCTGTTGGTGGTGCCGAGGTCGATGCCGATGACTTTTGACATATGTGTTTAACCTTCTCTTGCGGCGATATCTTGGACTGCGGGTCCGTTGCGGCCCCCGAGGCCCGATCCCTTGACGAACGGGCCGGAACCTCCGGACCGCTTCGTGGGTGTATATAGGGATGCAATTCAGCCCCGCAAGCACTGCCGCAGCGCAAAATCGGTGGTTTGGGCCCGCGAAACCGGGGCCATGACGCTACTGCGCGGCGCTCCAGCTGATGGATTCGTACTTGCGGGTCGTGAAGTTGATCAGCAGCCCTACCATCAGCGCCGCGATCGCGAACCACAGGGGGTAGAACAGCATCGTGCGATGGGGCGAATAGTTGATGAACAGGAAGCCGCGTTCCTGGTCGATCAGGTGGAACAGCGGGTTCCACGCGAACCATGGCAGGATGAAGCTGGGGATCATGTTGGCGACGAAGAACTTGCCCGATGCGAACATGTTCACGCGCTGATAGACCATCGTCAGCACCTTGCAGGCCTGCGGGGACCAGGGGCGGATTCCCAGGAAGATCAGCCCGATCGCGCAGCCGGTGAACCAGGACACCACGAACAGCGACCCGGCGCCGACAGGGTCCTCGATCGTGATCGGCTGGAAGACCATGTGGTAGACCGACAGGATCACCAGGCAGCTGATCGTCTGGCGGTACAGCACCGCCAGCGCCGCCCCCGAGATCAGCACCGCCGCGTTCAGAGGTTCGTGCTTGATGATGCCCGACGACACCGAATGGCTGCCCGCGACCGCGCCCACGGCCTGCACGTGCAGCATGAAGATGAAGATCCCCGACATGATGTAGAGCAGGAAATCCCCGCGGATCTGCGACCCGCCGATGCCGATCAGCGTGTACATGCCCAGAAACACCACGACGAAGACGACGCTTTGCATCATGGTCATGACCAGGCCCAGCACCGCGTTGCGGTGTTCGGTGCGCAGGTTGTACACCGTCTGGTGATAGATCAGCGCGAAGGTGGTGAAGGCGGCCTGGAACAGGTTCCGGTTCTGGCGCTGCTTGAACAAGGGCGGTGCTCCGTCACTGGCGGCCCGGCGCTTGCCGATGGACCCGCCGCACATCATAAGAGGCGCAGCACCCCCGCACAATCGGGCAGCGGCCGCAGGCCTCTGGCAGGGAAAGGAAAGTGAATGCAATTCGACCGACTGATCACCGAAATGCGGCGCCTGGCCCTGCAGGCCGGCGACCGGATCATGCAGATCTACGAGGCCGACGATTTCGATGTCCGCGCCAAGTCCGATGATTCGCCCGTCACCGCCGCGGACGAGGCCGCCGATGCGCTGATCTCGGCCGGGCTGCGCGAGGCGTTCCCGGACACGCCCCTGGTGACCGAGGAGCAGGCCGACACCCACGGCCAGAGCCTGCGCACCTTCCTGATCGTGGACCCGCTGGACGGGACCAAGGAGTTCGTCCAGCGCCGCGGCGATTTCACCGTCAACATCGCCTATGTCCAGGACGGCGTGCCGGTCCGCGGCATCGTCTACGCCCCCGCCAAGGGGCGGCTGTTCTACACCACCGCCGACGGGCGGTCCGTCGAGGAGACGGGCCCCTTCGGGGACGCGCCCGGAGAGACCCGCCCGATCGGCGTGAACCCGATGCCCGACAACCGCGGCCTGATGGTCGTCGCCTCCAAGTCGCATCGCGACGCGGCGACCGACGCCTATATCGACCGCTACGGCGTGCGCGACATGACCAGCGCGGGCAGTTCGCTGAAATTCTGCCTGGTCGCCACGGGCGAGGCTGACCTGTATCCGCGCCTGGGTCGGACGATGGAATGGGACACCGCCGCGGGCGACGCCGTCCTGCGCGGCGCCGGCGGAGAGGTCGTGCGGTTCGACGACCACAGCCCCCTGGCCTATGGCAAGCCGGGGTTCGAGAACCCGTTCTTCATCGCCTATGCGCCGGGCGTCCTGCTGGTGAAGGAGTGACCATGTCGGTCGTCATCGTCATTCCCGCCCGTTTCGCCTCGACCCGCTATCCGGGCAAGCCGCTGGTCGAACTGCGCGGCGCGGGGGGACAGGCGCGCAGCCTGATCCGACGCAGCTGGGACGCGGCCGTCGGCGTGCGCGGGATCGACCGCGTGATCGTGGCCACCGACGACGACCGCATCCGCGACCACGCCCTGGCCTTCGGCGCTGAGGTGGCGATGACCAGCCCCGACTGCCGCAACGGCACCGAACGCTGCGCCGAGGCGGTGGCGACCCTGGGCCTGACCCCCGAGATCGTGGTGAACCTGCAGGGCGACGCGCCGCTTACGCCTGCCTGGTTCGTCGAGGATCTGGTCGCCGGCCTGCGCGCCGATCCCGACGCGCAGGTGGCGACGCCTGTCCTGCGCTGTACCGGGGCGATGCGGGCCGACCTGATCGCCGACCGCCATGCGGGGCGCGTGGGCGGGACGACGGCGGTTTTCGGCCATGAGGGCCGTGCGCTGTACTTTTCCAAGGAGGTCATCCCCTTTGTTCCGGGCGACGTGGCGCCCGACGCGCCCAGCCCGGTCTTTCATCACGTGGGCGTCTATGCCTATCGCCCGGCGGCGCTGGCCGAATACGCCACCTGGCCCGAAGGCGCCCTGGAACGGCTGGAGGGACTGGAGCAGCTGCGTTTTCTGGAACGCGGCCGCCATGTGCGTTGCGTCGAGGTCGAGGCACGCGGTCGGCAATTCTGGGAACTAAACAACCCTCAGGATGTTCCGCGTCTGGAGCAGATGATGCAGGACATGGCGATGATGTGATCGCCTGCCCCGCAGCGTTTGATCTTTGTGAATTTGCAGCGAATTCTCGACATTTGCTTGGCGACAAGCTGCCGAGAGCCTAACCTGCCCATTGAAGTCAATGTCGCTGCTGCACTAGGCATCGACGCCATTGCGGCGGGGACTGGTCCCGCCGAGCCATACAAAAGGTATCCGTCATGGGTCGCAAGGTTACAAAAGCCATCTTTCCGGTCGCCGGACTGGGAACACGATTCCTGCCCACCACCAAGAGCATCCCCAAGGAAATGCTGTCGCTGGTCGACAAGCCGCTGATTCAATACGCCATCGACGAGGCGCGCGCGGCAGGCATCAAGGAATTCATCTTCGTGACCTCGCGCGGCAAGGGCTCGCTTGAGGACTATTTCGACCACGCGCACGAGCTGGAATCCAGCCTGAAGAAGGCCGGCAAGACCGAGCTGCTGGAGATTCTGCGCGCGACCAACATGGATTCGGGTGCCATCGCCTATATCCGCCAGCACAAGGCCCTGGGCCTGGGCCATGCGGTCTGGTGCGCCCGTCGCCTGCTGTCGGATGACGAGCCCTTTGCGGTCGTGCTGACCGACGACGTCATCCAGGGCGAGCCCCCCTGCCTGCAGCAGATGATCGAGGCTTATGGCGAGACCGGCGGCAGCATGGTCGCCACAATGGAGGTCGCGCCCGAAAAGGCCAAGGCCTATGGCGTTCTGGACGTGGCCGAGGACATGGGCGCGATCGTGCGCGCCAAGGGCATGGTCGAAAAGCCCGCCACCGGCACGCAGCCGTCGAACCTGGCGGTGATCGGCCGCTATATCCTGGCGCCGACGGTCATGAAGAACCTCAACAAGCTGAAGCAGGGCGCCGGTGGCGAGATCCAGCTGACCGACGCCATTGCCGAGGAGATCCAGGCGGGCCGCGACGTGTTCGGCCTGCGCTTCCGTGGCCAGCGTTTCGATTGTGGTTCCAAGGCAGGCTTCCTGCAGGCCACCGTGGCCTTTGGCCTGGAGCGCGACGAGCTGAAGGACGAGTTCGCCGAGTACCTGCACGAGGTGATGTCCATGCGCCGGGCGGCCGAATAATCCATGTCGGATACGGTTCTGGTGACGGGCGGCGCGGGCTATATCGGCTCGCACGCCTGCAAGGCACTGGCGGCGGCGGGGTTCACCCCCGTCACGCTGGACAATTTCTCCACCGGCTGGCGCGATGCGGTCAAGTTCGGTCCGGTGGTCGAGGCCGACCTGATGGACCGTGCCGCCCTTGACGCGGCCTTCGCCGAACATCGGCCCGTGGCAGTGCTGCATTTCGCGGCCCTGTCCCAGGTCGGAGAGGCGATGGCCGAACCCGGCCTCTACTGGCGCAACAACGTCGCGGGATCGCTGAACCTGATTGAGGCCGCAGTGGCCGCGGGCTGTCTGGATTTCGTCTTCAGCTCGACCTGCGCGACCTATGGTGACCGCGACGGCGAGATCCTGGACGAGGACACCCCGCAGGCGCCATTGAATGCCTATGGCGCCTCCAAGCGCGCGATCGAGGACATGCTGACGGATTTCGGCGCGGCCCACGGCCTGCGTTCTGTGATCTTCCGGTATTTCAACGTCGCGGGCGCCGATCCCGACGGGCAGGTCGGCGAATTCCACCGCCCCGAAACGCATCTGATCCCGCTGATCCTGGATGCGGTCGATGGCAAGCGCGCGGCGCTGACCATCCACGGCACTGACTATCCCACCGCCGACGGCACCTGCATCCGCGACTATGTCCATGTGATGGACCTGGTCGATGCGCATGTGAAGGGTCTGGAATGGCTGCAGGCGGGACGCGCAAGCCGGGTCTTCTGCCTGGGCACCGGAGACGGATTCTCGGTCCGCGAGGTGGTGGACGCGACGCGCTCGATCACCAACCGCGAAGTGCCGATGCTGGACGGCCCGCGCCGGGGCGGCGACGCGGTCAAGCTGGTCTGCGGCAGCACGCGTGCCAAGGCCGAACTGGGCTGGTCGCCCGACCGATCGACCATGCCCCAGATGATCGCGGATGCCTGGCGCTGGCATCAGACGGGCGATTACAGGCAGTGACACCGCGCGCGGCGTTGCAGGCCTATCGCCTGCGCTGGAAACGCCGCGAACTGATCTGGCGCGCCCTCAGGGCGCGCCATCTGCTGCAGCCGGTCGCCGACCGTACCGCCGCCATCCGCCCCGCCGACATCCTGGCCGTGACCACCCTGCGCAACGAGATCGCGCATCTGCCGGGGTTTCTGGACCATTATCGCCGCTTGGGCGTCGCGCATTTCCTGATCGTCGACAATGCCGGCACGGACGGGTCGGACCGGTTTCTGGCCGTCCAGCCCGACGTGTCGCTGTGGCGTTGCGACGCCAGCTATCGCGAAGCGCGGTTCGGGCTGGATTGGGCCTGCGCGCTGCTGTGGCGGTTCGGGCGGGGGCATTGGTGCGCGACCGTCGATGCCGATGAGCTGCTGGTCTATCCCCATCACGACACCCGGCCGCTGCCCGATCTGACGGCCCATCTGGACCGGATCGGGCAGCCGGGGCTGGGGGCGGTGATGCTGGACCTGTATCCGTCGGGGCCGCTGGGCACCGCCGATGCGCCGCCGGAGGCGCCGCTGACACGGCGCCTGCCCTGGTTCGACGCGGGGCCGTGGCGGTCCAGCCGGGCGATGCCGCGCCAAAACCTGTGGTTGCAGGGCGGTGTCCGCGACCGTGTTTTCTTTGCCGATGCCCCGCGGCGCGCGCCGACGATGAATAAGCTGCCGCTGATGCGCTGGACCGGGCGGGCCGTCTATGTCAACTCGACCCATTCGATCCTGCCGCCCCGGCTGAACCTGATCTATGACGGGCCGGGCGATGAACGGCTGTCGGGCGCGCTGCTGCACGGCAAGTTCCTGCCCGACATCGTCGCCAAGTCGCATGAGGAACTGGGCCGGCGCCAGCATTTTGCGGACCCCGATGCCTATGCCGCCTATCACCGCGCGGTGGCGGCCGGGCCGCGGCTGCACGGGCCGGAATCGGTGCGATTCACGGGGTGGCGGCAGCTTGTCGACTTTGGCCTGATGGGCACAGGCGACTGGCCGCGTTGACCAAAGCGCTGAATGGGCTTGCCAAAACGGGGTGTCCTGCACATTGCTAGGGCATGACGTCGCGCCGCACATCTTCTGCCGATCGCCGGTCCGCGTGATGCGCATGGGCCGGTTCCCGATCCCCGACCGCCTACGGCGCAGGGCCGAACGGCAGTACCTGATCGCGCGCGCGTTCAACCGGCGGCGGGCCCTGCGGCCCGTGGTCAACCGCACCGCCCAGATCCGCAAGAACGACATCCTCGCCCTGGTGACGATGCGCAACGAACGGGTGCGGCTGCCGTTCTTTCTGAACTATTACCGCAACCTGGGCGTGAATCACTTTCTGTTCGTGAACAACGACAGCGACGACGGCAGCGGCAATTATCTGGCAGAACAGCCCGACGTGTCGCTGTGGTGGACCAATGCCGGCTACAAGCGGTCGCGGTTCGGGATGGACTGGATCAACCGGCTTCTGGCGAAGTACGGCCACGGGCATTGGTGCCTGACTGTCGATCCGGACGAGTTCCTGATCTATCCGCATTGCGATTCGCGCCCGCTGCCCGCCCTGACCGACTGGCTGGAGGCCTCGGGGCGGCGCAGCTTTCCGGCCATGCTGCTGGACATGTACCCCCGCGGCCATATCGAGGACGAACCTTATGCCGAGGGGACGGACCCGTTCACCATCGCCCGATGGTTCGATCCGGCGAACTACACGATCAGCAAGAACCCCTATTACGGCAACCTGTGGATCCAGGGCGGTCCGCGCACGCGCAAGTTCTTCACCGCCGAACCCCTGTCCGGCCCGGCGCTGAACAAGACCCCGCTGGTCAGGTGGGACTGGCGCTATGCCTATGTCAGTTCGACCCACATGCTGCTGCCCCGCCATCTGAACATGGTCTATGACGAGGCCGGCGGAGAGATGGCATCGGGCTGCCTGCTGCACGCCAAGTTCCTGTCCACCTTCGCCGACAAGTCCGCCGAGGAGCTGGACCGTCGCCAGCATTATGCCAACAGCAAGGAATACAAGGCGTATCACGCCGGGCTGCGCGGCGGCACCGACCTGTGGTGCAGCGAATCGCGCGAATACGCCGACTGGCGCCAGCTGGAGGATCTGGGGCTGATCTCCCGGGGGAACTGGGCATGACAGGCCCGGTGGAGGTGCGCCGCGTCAGGCTGGGAGTGGTGCTTCTGTGCCATGCGCGCCTGGACGTGGCGGCCCACATGGCGCGGATCTGGGTCCAGGGCGGCGCACGGGTGGCGATCCATGTCGATGCCAAGGCCTCGGCCCGGTCGGTGGCGCGGATGCAGGTCGAACTGTCCGACCTTCCCGGCATCGTCTGGTCGCGGCGCCACACCTGCGACTGGGGCCGCTTCAGCCTGGTGCGCGCCACCCAGGATGCGGCGCGGCTGCTGCTGGACAGCTTTTCCGACGTCACCCATGTCTATCTGGCATCCGGGGCCTGCCTGCCGCTGCGCCCGGTGCGCGACCTGACGGCGTTCCTGGCGCAGGACCCCGACCGCGACCATATCGAAAGCGTCAGTGCGCTGGACGTCGGCTGGACCGTCGGCGGGCTGAACGAGGAACGCTTTACCCTGTTCTATCCGCTGGACTGGCGCAGGCGGCGCTGGCTGTTCGACCGCCTGACCGAGTGGCAGCGCCGTCTGGGCATCCGCCGCAGGCTGCCCAAGGGGCTGACCCCGCATCTGGGCGCGCAATGGTGGTGCCTGACGGTGACGACGCTGCGCGCGATCCTGGACGATCCGCGCCGGGCCGAGTTCGACCGCTATTTCCGCATGGTCTGGATCCCGGACGAAAGCTATTTCCAGACGCTGGCGCGGCGCCACGCGACCCGCATCGAAAGCCATTCGCTGACCCTGGCCAAGTTCGACCACGACGGCAGGCCCTATCAGCTCTACGACGACCACGCCCTGATGCTGGAGGAGTCGCGCTGCTTCGTGGCGCGCAAGGTCTGGCCCGAGGCCGCGCATCTTCTGGCGCATTTCCCGCGTCCGGCCGGTGCCCGCCCCGATCTGTCCGCGCCCCAGCCCCAACGGATCGAACGCCTGATCAACCGGACGGTGCGCCGCCGCCTGCTGGGGCGGCCCGGCCTCTACATGCAGTCGCGCTTTCCGCGCAAGGATGCCGAGAACGGCAAGACTTCGGCCCCCTATGCGATGTTCCAGGGCTTTTCCGACATCTTTCCCGGCTTCGAGGGGTGGCTGTCCGCGCAGGTCGATGCCGATGTCCACGGCCACCTGCTGGGGCCCGAGACGGTGGAATTCGGCGGCCGCCCGCAGATCGGGCCAGGGGCGATCTCGTCCAGCACGCTGATCCGTGACCGCGACCCGCACGGGTTCCTGACCGCGCTGATCCGCATCACCACGCGGATGCAGGTGTTCCAGTTCAGCCCGCGCGACAACCAAGCGCTGAACTGGTTCATCGCCACGGACCCGAACGCCCATATCCATGTGGTCACCGGGGCCTGGATGCTGCCGCTGCTGCGATCGGACATGCCGTTCGACGACATCCGCCGGGTCACGGCCCTGCTGCAGCGGGCCGAGATCGCGCAGATGGATGTGCTGAATTCGGTCTGGGTCAAGGCGCGCGTGCATGTCCATGAACTGTCCGATTTCCTGGCCCGCCCCCAGGAGATGCTGTTCCAGTCGCTGGCCCAGCTGCCACGCCTGGCGGACGCGCCCACCGACATGCCGCAGATGCGCGACCTGCACGGGCTGCCCGAGCTGCTGCGGCGGCTGCGCAATTCCGGGCTGCGTCCGCGCATGTTCGGCGACGGCCTGCCCATGCCGGATATCCCCCTTCCCGAAAGGACCGCCGCCGAATGACCGTTCCGTTCCGCCGCTTCGTCATCTTCGCCGAGATGCGCACGGGCTCGAACCTGCTGGAGGCGACGCTGAACGCGCTGCGGGGCGTCACCTGCTTTGGCGAGGCGTTCAACCCCTATATGATGGGCTGGCCCGACAAGGACGAGTTGCAGGGCGTCACCCGCGCCCAGCGCGAGGCCGACCCGATGGTCCTGTTGGACAGGCTGTTTGACCGGCCCGGACACCTGCCGGGCTTCCGCTATTTCCACGATCACGATCCGCGGGTCTTCGACGCGATCATGCATGACCCCGAATGCGCCAAGATCGTGCTGACCCGCAACCCGCTGGACAGCTATGTCTCGACCCAGCTTGCGCGCGAGACGAACCAGTGGAAGCTGAACGAGACGGAGACTCCGATCCCCGCCGCGATCACCTATGACGGGCCAGAGTTCCGCGACACCATCGCGGCTGTCGAACGGTTCCAGCTGCGCGTGATGCACCGGTTGCAGGTGACCGGGCAGACCGCCTTCTGGCTGGGATACGAGGACCTGCGCGACCCCGAGGTGATGACCGGGCTGGTCCACTGGCTGGGTCGCACCGACATCGCACGGGTCGAACCCGCCAGCGACCAGGTGCCCCAGAATCCCCGCGAACTGGCCGACAAGGTCCGCAATTTCGACGAGATGCAGGCGGACCTGGCGCAGATCGACCCGTTCATGCTGCGCCGCATCCCGAATTTCGAACCGCGTCGTGGCCCCTCCGTGCCCAGCTTTTCCGCGGTCGAGGCGGGGCAGGGGCTGATCTTCATGCCGGTCCGCTGCGGGCCGGGGGATGCGGTGCGCGACTGGATGGCGACACTGGGCGCGGTGTCGGGCGATTTCACCCAGACCAGCCTGCGCCAGTGGAAACGCCAGCATCCCGGCCATCGCAGCTTTGCGGTGCTGCGCCACCCGCTGCACCGGGCCTGGACGGCGTTCCGGCAGCTGCTGACCGACAGCCGGCCCGAACTGCGTCAGCTGATGCGCGACGTCCATCGGGTGGCGCTGCCGCCGGACGCGGCATTGGCGGGGATGGATCGTCAGGCGCAGCTGGAGCTGTTCGCACAGTTCCTGGCCTTCCTGAAACGCAACCTGAACGGCCAGACCACGCTGCCCACCCATGCCGGTTGGGCCAGCCAGTCCGAGGTGATCGCCGGGTTCAGCCGGGTGGCCAGCCCCGACATGCTGATCCGCGAGGACCGCATCGCCGACGAACTGCCCACGCTGGCGCGCGCGGCAGGGATCGACGAGGCGCGCCTGGCGGGGCTGAAGATTCAGCCGATGCCCGATTTCCTGCGCGACAAGGCCCTGCTGCAGGCCGCGCGTCAGGCATATCTGCGCGACTACATCGCCTTCGGGTTTTCGGACTAGGGGGCGGGCCTTTCGGCCCGCCTGCCCGTCACGCTTTGAGCAGCGCTGCCAGTTCGGCCTGCTTTTCGCGCACCAGCGCCGCGTCGCCGTCGGATTCGACGTTCAGGCGCACCACCGGTTCGGTGTTCGACTTGCGCAGGTTGAACCGCCACTTGCCAAAGTTCAGCGACACCCCGTCCAGGTCGTCCCGGCTGTCGGCCTGCGGCTCGTAGGTTTCGATCAGACGCGCGATGGCCGCATCTGGGTCCGAGATGGTGTAGTTCGTCTCTCCGGACGACGGATACAGGCGCATCCGCTCTTCCAGCATCTCGGCCAGGGTCATGCCCTTGCGCGACAGCAGTTCGATCATCAGCAGCCACGGGATCATGCCGCTGTCGCAATAGTAGAAGTCGCGGAAATAGTGATGCGCCGACATCTCTCCGCCATAGATCGCGCTGACATCGCGCATCTTGCGCTTGATGAAGGCGTGGCCGGTCTTGGACACCACGGCCTCGCCGCCGGCCTCTTCGATCATGGCACGGGTGTTCATGATCACGCGGGGGTCATGAACGATCTTCTCGCCGGGCGACTTCTCCAGGAATGCCGCGCCCAGCAGGCCCACGATGTATTCCCCGGGAATGAAGCGCCCGTTCTCGTCGAAGAAGAAGCAGCGGTCGAAATCGCCGTCCCAGGCCACGCCCAGGTCGGCCTTTTCTTCCTTCATCCGCGCGACGGTGGGGGGCTGGTTCTCGTCCAGCAGGGGGTTGGGAATGCCGTTGGGAAAGCTGCTGTCGACGTTGTGGTGCATCCGCACGAAGGTCAGCGGTGCGCCCCGACGCTCCAGCTCCTCGGCGATCGCGTCGAAGGTCGGGCCTGCGGTGCCGTTGCCGGCATTCACAACGATCTTCATCGGGCGCAGCGCGGCGACGTCGACGAAATCGGCCATGCGCGATGCGTATTCGGCGCGGGCATGGCTGAGATCGGTGACGCTGCCCTTGGTGGTGGGGGCGAATTCGCCGTTGGTGGCCAGATCGACGATGGGCGGCAGTTCGGTCGCCGGGTCCAGCGGCGCCGAGCCGCGACCCACGATCTTCATGCCGTTGTAATTGATCGGGTTATGCGAGGCCGTGACCTCGATGCCGCCATCGGTGTCCTGGTTGCCGGTGTGGAAATACACTTCCTCGGTGCCGGCCAAGCCCAGGTCCAGCACGTCGGCGCCGCCATCGGTCAGGCCCTCGATCAGCGCCGCGGCCAGTTCGGGCGAGGATTCGCGGCTGTCGCGACCCACGACGACGCGCTTGGCACCGCGCGCCTGCGCAAAGGCGCGACCGATGCGATAGGCGACGTCCGCATCCAGGTTCTTGCCCAGCTCTCCGCGCACGTCATACGCCTTGAAGCAGGTGATCTCGCGCTTGCCCAGCTGATCGCGATTGTCCATGAAGTCCTCCGGTTCCTGTTTGCATCAGCGCTAACAGGTTCAAACCGTTTTTCAAGGCCGCCGGGGCCGGATTGGTTCCCTCGGACCTTGGGATCAGGTGACGGCGCGCGTTCGGCACGCTAGCCTTGCGCAAAAGCAAGGAGACCCCGATGGATGCCAAGGCCCTGATCGCCGCCTATTACGAAGCCTTCAACGCGGGGCGCACCGACGACATGCTGGCGCTGCTGCATGACGACGTCGAGCATCACGTGAACGAGGGCAAGATCCGCCGCGGCCGCGCGCTGTTCGCGGAATTCAACGCCCACATGACCGAAAGCTATCGGGAAAACCTGACCGACATGGTCATCATGGCCAACGAGGCGGGCGACCGCGCGGCGGCGGAATTCGTCGTGAACGGGACCTATCTGAAGACCGATCCCGGCCTGCCCGAGGCCCGCGGCCAGACCTATCGCCTGCCTGCGGGCGCGTTCTTCACCATCCGCGACGGCCGCATCGCGCGGGTGACCACCTATTACAACCTGGCCGACTGGATGGCCCAGGTCGGCGCATGAGCGTCGCGGTCCGCGTCCTGACCGGCGATGCGCTGGCCGACGCGCTGCCCGACGTGGCGCGCCTGCGGATCGACGTGTTCCGCGACTGGCCGTACCTGTATGACGGCGATGCCGATTACGAACGCGACTATCTGCGCTCCTACCAGTCGCCCGGCGCGGTCGTGGTCGCCGCGATGGACGGGGACCGGATCGTGGGGGCGGCCACGGGCGCGCCGATGTCGGATCACGCCACCGATTTCGGCGCGGCATTCGCGGATCGTCCCGAACCGCTGTCCGACATCTTCTACTGCGCCGAATCGGTACTGCTGCGGGCCTATCGCGGGCACGGGCTGGGCCATGCGTTCTTCGATGCGCGCGAGGATCACGCCCGCGCCCTGGGCGCGCGTTGGTCGGCCTTCTGCAGCGTGATCCGTCCCGCGGATCACCCGATGCGTCCGGCCGAGTACTGGCCGCTGGATGCGTTCTGGCGCAAGCGCGGCTATGCGCCCCTGCCGGGTGTCGTCGCGCAGTTCGCCTGGAAGGACCTGGGCCAGGCCACCGAGACCGAAAAGACCCTGCAATTCTGGATGAAACCGCTGTGAAAATCGCCGCCGCCGCCTATCCGATCGACTGGTTCGACAGCTTCGACGCCTATGCCGCCAAGCTGGCACGGTGGGTCTCAGACGCTGATGCCGATCTGTTGGTCTTTCCCGAATACGGCGCGATGGAGCTGGCATCCCTGTCCGGGCGCGCGGTCGCCGGCGATCTGGAAGCCAGCCTGCATGCCGTGGCGGCGCTGGACCCGCAGGTCCGGGCGCTGCATGCGGACCTTGCGGCGCGGCACGGCTGTCACATCCTGGGCGCGTCGGGGCCGGCCTTCGACGGCGCGCGCCCGGTCAACCGTGCGGTGCTGTATGGCCCCGACGGGGTGATCGGCCACCAGGACAAGCAGATCATGACCCGGTTCGAACGCGAGGAATGGCATGTCACCGGCGCGCCCGGCCTGCGGATCTTCGACACGACCCTGGGGCGGATCGGCATCCTCATCTGCTATGACAGCGAATTTCCGTTGCTGGGACGGGTACTGGCGCAGGCCGGGGCGCAGCTCCTGCTGGTGCCCAGCTGCACCGACACGGTCGCGGGGTTCAGCCGGGTGCGCATCGGCGCGATGGCCCGCGCGCTGGAAAGCCAGTGCGTCGTGGTCCAGGCGCCTACCGTCGGCCCCTGCGACTGGATGCCCGCGCTGGACGAGAACCGGGGCCGCGCCGCGATCTATGGCCCGCCCGACGGTTTCTGGCCCGAGACCGGGATCATCGCCGAAGGAGAGATGGACGCACCGGGATGGGTGCGCGCGACCGTCGATCTGTCCCGCGTCGATGTCAGCCGCAGGGATGGCGCGGTCCTGCCCTTCGCGCATTGGCCGGAACAGGAACCCTGTCGCCTGATCTGAGGACAGCCGGAATTTACACTGTATTAACCGGTTTGCGCTTTAACTGACCCCGGATCGCGCCATATCCTGAAGGTCATGCTGCATGTCACCGAAACCATCGCCATCCAGGAATGGGAACTGTCCGAACAGTTCACCCGGTCTCAGGGACCGGGCGGGCAGAACGTGAACAAGGTCGAGACCGCGGTCGAGTTGCGGTTCGAGGCCGCGACATCCCCCAGCCTGCCCGACCCGGTCAAGCGGCGGCTGCAGCGGCTGGCCGGACGGCGCTGGACGCAGGACGGGGCCGTCCTGATCCTGTCCCAGGAAACCCGCAGCCAGGCCCGCAACCGCGAACTGGCCCGCGAACGGCTGGCCGACCTGATCCGCCAGGCCCTGGTCGCGCCCAAGCGGCGCATCGCCACCCGCCCCACCCTGGGCAGCCAGCGCCGCCGCCTGAAGGCCAAGTCCGTGCGCGGAGAGGTCAAGTCCCTGCGCGGCAAGGTGGAGGACGAATGAGCGTCTGGCGCCGGACCCTCGATCTGCTGCTGGGGCGGCGGCCGGTGCTGATGCAGGTCGGCGCGATCTGCCGCGACCCGGCCAGCGGCAATGTCCTGCTGATCACCAGCCGCGACACGGGCCGTTGGGTCATTCCCAAGGGCTGGCCGATGGAGGGGCGCACCCTTCCCGGCGCCGCAGCCCAGGAGGCCTGGGAGGAGGCCGGCGTGCGCGGGCGCATCCGCCCGGCCGAACTGGGCCGCTTCCGGTACAGAAAGCAGCAGGACCAAGGCTATGCCGTTCCGGTCGAGATGCGGGTCTATCTGCTGTCCGTGGACAGCGTGTCAGACCGGTTTCCCGAGGACCGGCAGCGCAAGCGTCGCTGGTTCGCCCCGGTCGAGGCCGCCCGCATGGTGGTCGAACCGGGGCTCAAGCAGATCCTGGCCGGTCTGGACCGCCCCGATGCCGCCTGAGCCGGCATGACGCACCGCCCCGGCTTTCGCGCGCTGGACAAGGATCTGGGCCGCATCGGCCATGCCGAGGTCGCACAGATGCATGCCTTCCGCCCCGTCTGGCGGCTGGGGCTGGCGGTGCTGGCGCTGGTGGGCGGGTTGCTGATGGTCATGGCGCTGTCGGGGGCCGCGCCCGGCATGCTGGCCATCGGAGCGGGGCTGGTGGTCGCGGCCTGGCTGGGCGTGGCGATCGGGGCGAACGACGTCGCGAATTCCTTGGGTCCGGCGGTCGGGGCGGGGGCCATCGGACTGCTGCCCGGGCTGGCGCTGGTCGCCGTCGCGGGTGTGGCGGGGGCGGTGCTGGCCGGGGGCGCGGTGTCGGCCCGTCTGGCGGGCGGCATCGTCCAGCTGGCACCCCTGGCCGAGGGCGGGCGCGCCCCGATGATGATGGTCGCCGCGCTGATCGGGGCGGCAGTCTGGATCACCCTGGCCACGGGCATCGGCCTGCCGGTCAGCACGTCGCATTCCATCGTGGGTGGCATCGCGGGGGCGGGGGCGGTGGCCTTGGGCCTGTCGGCGGTGGCCTGGGGGACGCTGGCGATCATCGCATCTGTCTGGATGGTGACGCCGGTGGTGGCGGGAGGTTTGGCCGGCGGTCTGCTGATCCTGCTGCGCCTGAAGGTGGTCGAGGCGCCGGACCGCGCCGGGGCGGCGCTTTTGTGGCTGCCGCTGCTGGTCGGCCTGATGGCGGCGCTGTTTTCGGCCTATGTCGTGGTGCTGCTGGACCTGGGACCGCTGGCCGCCTGTGCGGCGGCCGCGCCGACCGGGGCGGCCGCGCTGTGGCTGACGCGGCGCAGCGTGCTGCGCGAACTGGCACGCCATCCGCGTAAACCAAGCACCAAGTCGCTGCTGCGCCCCGCGCTGGTGATGTCCGTGCTGATCCTGGGCTTTGCCCATGGCGCCAACGACGTGGGCAACATCGCGGGACCGCTGTCGGTGGTCCTGCGTGGACAGGGGATGTCGACCGCGATCGGCGTGGTCCCGGTGCTGGTGCTGGCGGGCGGAGGGCTTGCCATCGCCACCGGCACGCTGCTGTTCGGGCGCCGCCTGGTCCACATGGTGGGCAGCGGCATCACCAAGCTGAACGCGGGGCGCGCCTTCTGCGTGTCGCTGGCCACCGCCGTGACGGTGCTGGGCGCATCGGCCCTGGGCCTGCCGGTATCGACCACCCATGTGGCGGTCGGCGGCATCTTCGGCGTAGGCTTTGCGCGCGAATGGCTGGACCGCCGCCGCGGCAGCCGGTCCGAGGCCCTGCCCGCGGACGAGACGCGCCGCCGCATCCTGGTGCGGCGCAGCCATGTCGTGACCATCACCGCCGCCTGGCTGGTGACACTGCCGATCACGGCATCGCTCGGGGCGCTGGCCTGTCTGCTGGTGCTGTGGGTGACCGGGGTCTAGACCGTGACCGACAGCGCCTGCTGGACGCCCACCCCGAAGACGCGCTTGTAGCGTTCGATCTCGGCCGCGGGACCGGTGGCCTTGGCGGGGTTGTCCGACAGCTTGACGGTCGGGCGCCCATCGGCCGCCACCGCCTTGCAGACCAGGCTGAACGGCGCCAGCCCGTCGCCCGGCACCAGCCCGCGAAAATCGTTCGTCAGCAGCGTGCCCCAACCAAAGCTGACCTTGACCCGGCCGTGGAACTGCCGATGCAGGGCCAGGATCTTGTCCACGTCCAGCCCGTCGGAAAAGATGATCAGCTTGCCGCGCGGGTCCTCGCCGCGCGACTGCCACCAGCGGATCGCGGTCTCGGCGCCCGTGGCCGGGTCGCCGCTGTCGATGCGGATGCCGGTCCAGCCCGCCAGCCAGTCCGGCGCGCCCGCCAGGAACCCTTCCGTGCCGTAGGTGTCGGGCAGGATGATGCGCAGGTTGCCGTCATGCTCCTCGTGCCAGTCGGCCAGCACGTCATAGGGCGCCTGGCGCAGGGCCGCGTCGCCATCGGCCAGGGCCGCGCGCACCATCGGCAGCTCATGCGCATTGGTGCCGATCGCCTCGATGTCGCGGCGCTGCGCGATCAGGCAGTTCGAGGTGCCGGTGAAGCGGTCGCCCAACCCCTCGATCATGGCCTGCACGGCCCAGTCCTGCCACAGGAAGCTGTGCCGCCGGCGGGTGCCGAAATCGGCGATGCGCAGGTCGGGCAGGGCGCGCATGGCCTGGATCTTCTCCCACAGGCGGGTCATGGCACGGGCGTACAGGACCTGCAGCTCGAACCGGCCCATGTCCTTCAGCACCGCGCGGGACCGCAGCTCCATCAGGATCGACAAAGCCGGGATCTCCCACAGCATCACCTGGGGCCAGGGGCCCTCGAAGGTCAGCTCGTACTGCCCGTCGCGCTTGTCCAGGTGATAGGCGGGCAGGCGCAGCCCCTCCAGGAACTCCATGAAATCAGGGCGGAACATCTGCCGCTTGCCATAGAAGGTGTTGCCGCGCAGCCAGGTGCTCTCTCCGCGGGTCAGGGACAGCGACCGCACATGGTCCAGCTGCTCGCGCAGCTCGCCCTCGTCGATCAGGTCGGCCAGGCGCACGTCCTTGCTGCGGTTGATCAGGCTGAAGGTGACGGTCGTGTCCGGGCTGTTGCGGAACACCGACTGGCACATCAGCAGCTTGTAGAAGTCGGTGTCGATCAGCGACCGGACGATCGGGTCGATCTTCCATTTGTGATTGTAGACCCGCGTGGCGATATCGGCCATGACGCTGTTTCCTTGACCATTTCGCCCTTGGTGCCTTGATCCGCGCGGGGGCGCAACCCTCAGGCCAGCGTGACGCCCGCCTGGCGCATCGCCGCGCGCGCGGCGGCCAGGCTGCCATCCAGGTCGATCGCACGGCACACATCCTCCGCCACGCGGGCGGCAAAGCCAAGGCGGGCGGCGTCCATCGCGCTCCACGCGACGCAGAAATCATGGGCCAGCCCGACAAGGGTCAGGTCGGTGATGCCGCGGTCGCGCAGATAGCCGGCAAGACCGGTGGCGGTCGTGCGGTCGTTCTCGAAGAACGCGGAATAGCTGTCGATGCCGGCGCGGAACCCCTTGCGCAGCACCAGATCGGCCCGGTCCACCTGCAGGTCGGGGTGGAACTCCGCCCCCGGCGTGCCGATCACGCAATGGGCGGGCCACAGCGCCTGCGGGCCATAGGGCATCTGCGTCATCGAAAAGGCGGCGGCGCCCGGGTGGTTGTCGGCAAAGCTGGCATGGTCGGCCGGATGCCAGTCCTGCGTCAGGATCACCGCGTCGAAATCGGCCATCATCGCGTTGATCGGCGCCACGATCTGGTCGCCCCCCGCCACGGCCAGCCGACCGCCGGGGCAGAAGTCGCGCTGCATGTCGATCACGATCAGGGCCTGGGTCATCCGGTCCGCCTTGGCTTCGGTGCGGCGCCACTAGACCGCCGGGCGGGGCCGGTCGTCAAGGGTGGTCGCGGACCCGGTTTTGCCATACCCTGACCGCAAGAAGATGTCGCACGAAAAGGGAGGACACGATGGGGATACAGGACGATCTGCACCACCCCGGTGAATATGACGAGAACGAGGTCCCGACCCGCTCTGCGCAGATGATCTGGGTGCTGCGGGCGCTTGGGGTGGTGATGGCCGGCATCGTCTGGCTGCTGCTGGGCGGACAGGAGGGGCTGTCCGAGGATGCACGCATCGTCGCGGCCGTCGGCACGCTGATGGCCATCTGGTGGATGACCGAGGCGATCCCGCTGTCGGCCACCGCGCTTCTGCCGATCGTGCTGATCCCGGCGCTGACGGAAACGACCGTCGGCCAGGCGACGCAGCCCTATGCGTCGTCGATCGTGTTCCTGTTCCTGGGCGGCTTCCTGATCGCCATCGCGATGGAGAAATGGCACCTGCACACGCGCATCGCGCTGCTGACGCTGCGCAAGGTGGGTGTGGCGCCCCGGCGGATCGTCCTGGGCATGATGCTAGCAACCGGCTTTCTGTCGATGTGGGTGTCCAACACCGCCACCACGCTGATGATGCTGCCCATCGGCCTGTCCGTCCTGTCCCTGGTGGTCGAACGCGGATCGCGCCAGGACGGCGCCGCGGCCGAGGATGCGATGAAGGCCGGCGGCACCATCACCGACGTCGTCAAGGACCCAAATATCAGCGCCTTCGGCGTCTGCCTGGTGCTGTCGATCGCCTGGGCCGCGTCGATGGGGGGCCTGGGCACGCTGCTGGGCAGCCCGCCCAATGCCATCGTCGCGGGCTATGCCTCGGACGAGCTGGGCCGCAACATCGGCTTTCTGGAATGGATGGTCCTGGGCACGCCGCTGGCCTTCATTTTCATCTTCATCGCCTGGTTCCTGATGACCCGCGTCCTGTACCGGTTCGACCTGCCCGAGATCCCCGGCGGCAAGCAGATGATCGAGGAGCAGGTCCGCGACCTGGGCGCGCTCAGCCAGGGAGAGAAGATGGTCCTGGCCGTGTTCCTGGGCGCGGCGTTCCTGTGGATCGTGCCGGGCCTTCTGACCTCGATCCCGGCGATCGAGGCCGCGGCACCCTGGCTGGGCAACCTGGATGACACGGCCATCGCCATCGGCGCGGGCCTGGCCATGTTCCTGCTGCCCGGCAAGGGCCGCGACAAGATGGTCCTGGACTGGAAGGATGCCGAGGCCGGGCTGCCCTGGGGCGTCCTTCTTCTGTTCGGTGGCGGGCTGTCGCTGGCCTCCGCGGTGGCGTCGTCCGGGCTGGACAGCTGGTTCGGCCAGCAGGTCACAGGCCTGGGCTCGCTGCCGACGATCCTGCTGGTCGCGGCCGTGGTCACGATCATCCTGTTCCTGACCGAGATCACGTCGAACACCGCCACCGCCGCGACCTTCATCCCGATCCTGGGCGGTGTCGCCCTGGGCATCGGGGCCGATGCGATGACGCTGCTGATCCCCGCGGCGCTGGCCGCGACCTGCGCCTTCATGCTGCCGGTGGGCACGCCGCCCAACGCCATCGTGTTCGGCACCGGGACCGTCACCATCGCCCAGATGGCCAGGGGTGGGTTCGTGCTGAACGTCGTGGGCATCCTGCTGATCACCGGCCTGACCTATCTGCTGGGCGGTCTGGCCTTAGGCCTGACCTTCTAGGGTCTGCGTTCTGATCTTGCGCCAAGGGGCGTGGCCGCGATAAGGCCACGCCCATGCTGCCCAAAACTCCCCTGACCGTCGCCGCACTTTATCACTTTGCCCGTCTGGCCGATCCGGCGGCCCGGCAGGGACCGTTGCTGGACCTGTGCCGCGCGCAGGGCCTGTGCGGCACGCTGCTGCTGGCGCCCGAGGGCGTGAACGGCACCATCGCGGGCCCGCGCGCGGGCATCCTGGCGGTCCTGGACCACATTCGCGCCTGGCCCGGTTTCGCGGGTCTGGACTGGAAGGAAAGCGCCGCCGACGCGCCCCCCTTTGCCCGCATGAAGGTCCGGCTCAAGGCCGAGATCGTGACCATGGGCCAGCCCGACATGGACCCGGCCACCACCACCGGCCATTACGTGGCACCGCGCGACTGGAACGCGCTGATCGCCGCGCCCGACGTGGTCGTGATCGACACCCGCAACGATTACGAGGTCCAGATCGGCACCTTCCAAGGCGCCATCGACCCCGGCACGAAAAGCTTCCGCGACTTTCCGGCGTGGTGGACCGACAACGCGCATCGGTTTCAGGGCAAGCGCATCGCGATGTTCTGCACCGGCGGCATCCGCTGCGAAAAGTCGACCAACTACCTGATCTCGCAGGGCGTCGATCAGGTCTACCACCTGCAGGGCGGCATCCTGAAATATCTGGAGGACGTCCCCCAAAAGGACAGCACCTGGCAGGGCGAATGCTTCGTCTTCGATCAGCGGGTCAGCCTGACGCATGGGCTGGCGCAGGGGCGGCACGGTCTGTGCCATGCCTGCCGCCGCCCCCTGGCACCCGAGGACCGTGACCGCCCGGAATTTGAGGATGGCGTCAGCTGCCACCGCTGCGCCGACGAATATTCCGACGCCGACCGCGCCCGGTTCCGGGAGCGGCAGCGCCAGTTCGACCGCGACGCCTGAACGTCTCCTTTGCCCCAATACCCCCTTCGGCGCGCCCTCAGCCCTGCGCGCCGACCCCGCCCGCGGCGATGGCGGCCATGTTCAGGATGTCGCTGACGGTCGAGTTGGTCGAACAGATCTGGATCGGGCGCGCCACGCCCGTCAGGATCGGACCGATGACGGTCGCGCCCGCCATCTCCTGCATCAGCTTGACCGAGATCGAGGCCGAATGCCGCGCCGGCACCACCAGCACATTCGCGGGCGCGGTCAGGCGGCTGAAGGGATAGCGCGCGGCCGCGTCCATGTTCAGCGCCACGTCCACGGTCATCTCGCCCTCGTATTCGAAATCGGCGCCGCGGTGGTCCAGGACGGTGGCGGCCAGGGCCATCTTGATGGCGCGTTCGCTGACCGGATAGCCGAAGTTCGAAAACGACAGGAAGGCCACGCGCGGCTCCAGCCCCAGGTTGCGGGCCACCGCGGCGCCGCGGGCGGCGATGTCGGCCAGATCCTCGGGTTCGGGCCATTCATGGACCAGCGTGTCGCCGATCAGCACGATCCGGCCCCGGTGCAACACGGCGGTGATGCCCACCGCCCCGTCCTGCGGGCGCACGTCGAAGACATGGCCGATCTGCGCCAGCACTGGCGCGTTCTTGCGCGTCGCCCCGGTCACCAACCCGTCGCCATGCCCATGCGCCAGCATCAGGGCCGCAAAGATGTGGCGGTCGCGGTTGGCCAGCTTGAACGCGTCCTCGCGGTCGACGCCCTTCCGTTGCAGGCGCTGGTACAGGAACTCGTGATAGCTGTCCAAATGCCGGGTGTTGGCGGCGTTCACGACGCTGATCTCGCGGAAGGCGTCGCCCATGCCCAGGGCCTCCAGCTCGGCCTTGACCTCGGCCTCGCGGCCCACGACCAGCGACTGGCCCATGCCGGTGCGCTGCCAGGCGACGGCGGCGCGCAGCACGCGCGGATCGTCGCCCTCGGCAAAGATCATCCGGGCCTGGGCCTGACGCGCGCGGGCGTGGATGCCCTGCAGGATCGCGGCCGTCGGGTCCATCCGGTTCTTCAGCGTCTGGACATAGCCCTCCATGTCGATGATCGGGCGCCGCGCGACGCCCGTGTCCATCCCGGCCTTCGCCACGGCGGGCGGGATCACGTGGATCAGCCGCGGATCGAAGGGGGTCGGGATGATGTAGTCGCGCCCGAACTGCAGCTTGCGGCCATAGGCGACGGCGACCTCGTCAGGGACATCCTCGCGCGCCAGGCGGGCCAGGGCCTCGGCGCAGGCGATCTTCATCTCGTCGTTGATGGCGCGGGCGTGGATGTCCAGCGCGCCGCGGAACAGGTAGGGAAAGCCCAGGACGTTGTTCACCTGGTTCGGATAATCGCTGCGGCCCGTGGCCACGATCGCGTCGGGGCGGACGGCGTGGGCATCCTCGGGCGTGATCTCGGGGTCGGGATTCGCCATGGCGAAGATCACCGGGTTGTCGGCCATGCTGACGACCATGTCCTGGGTCACGGCGCCCTTGGCGCTGACGCCCAGGAAGACGTCGGCGCCCTTCATCGCCTCCTCCAGCGTGCGGGCGGTGGTGACGACCGCATGGGCCGATTTCCACTGGTTCATGCCCTCGGTGCGGCCCTGCCAGATGACGCCCTTGGTGTCGCACATGATGCAGTTCTCGTGCCGCGCGCCCATGGATTTCAGCAGTTCCAGACAGGCGATGCCCGCCGCACCCGCGCCGTTCAGCACGATCCGCACATCCTCGATCTTCTTGCCCGACAGCTCCAGCGCGTTCAGCAGGCCCGCGGCGCAGATGACGGCGGTGCCGTGCTGGTCGTCATGGAACACCGGAATGTCCATCAGCTCCTTCAGGCGCTGTTCGATGATGAAGCATTCCGGCGCCTTGATGTCCTCCAGGTTGATGCCCCCGAAGGTCGGGCCCATCAGCTTGACGGCATTGATGAATTCGTCCGCGTCCTCGGTGTTCAGCTCCAGGTCGATGGCGTTCACGTCGGCAAAGCGCTTGAACAGCACCGCCTTGCCCTCCATCACCGGCTTGGAGGCCAGCGCGCCCAGGTTCCCCATCCCCAGGATCGCCGTCCCGTTCGAGATCACCGCGACCATGTTGCCCTTGGTGGTATAGTCGTAGGCGGTTTCGGGGCGGTCGGCGATGGCCTGGACCGGCACCGCGACGCCCGGCGAATAGGCCAGCGACAGGTCGCGCTGCGTGGTCATGGGGGTCGAGGGCGTGATGTCGTATTTGCCCGGCCGCGGCTCCAGGTGATAGGCCAGCGCCTCTTCGGGGGTGATGCGGCTGCGGCTGGTCTTGTCGGTCATGATGTCCCCCGAAGATGATGCTGGGGACTGCTTAACGGCTTGGCAGGACTGCTTCAACGCGGATGCGGTCCGGCTTGCGCTAACAGCTGCGGGTCAGATGCTGACCTTGACGAAGCTGTCGCGCAGCGCCGCGGACCAGGCCGCGCTCATCTGCATGAAGTCCGGATCGCCGTCCAGGATGCGGCGGCGCGTGGTGACCGCACAGGCATCGGCGCCGATCACCGCCAGGTCCAGCGGCATCCCCACCGACAGGTTCGACCGCAGCGTCGAATCCATCGACAAGAGAACCGCCTTTTGCGCGTCGGCCAGGCTGGTCGCGGGGGTGACCACCCGGTCCAGGATCGGCTTGCCGTACTTGTGCTCTCCGATCTGCAGGAAGGGCGTGTCCTCGGTCGCCTCGATGAAGTTGCCTTCGGGATAGATCAGGAACAGGCGCATGTCGCCGCCCTTGCGCTGTCCCGCGACGATCATGCTAGCGGATGCCTGCTGCTTGAGGTCGCGGCACTGTTCGGCGATCTCGCGCCGGGTGCGGCACAGCGTGTCGCCGATGATCGTGGCCACGCGCAGCATGGTCGGCGCCTTGAGGATCGAGGTCGTGTCGTCTGCCAGCTCATCCTCGATCGCCTCCTCCAGGCGGGCGATGGTGGTCTGGGTCACGGACAGCGACCCGGCGGTCATGATCGCGATGATGCGTTCGCCCGGCGCCTCGAAGAAGAACATCTTGCGATAGCACGAGATATTGTCCAGCCCGGCATTCGTGCGGGTATCCGACAGCAGCACAAGCCCGGCATCCAGTTTCAGTCCGACGCAATAGGTCACCGGCACATCTTTCCGTTGCATTCCGCAGGGCAGACTAGGACCGGGGGGCGTGGGCTGCAATCGCTCGTTTGCGGGTCGCGTCATGAAACTTTGGGTCGCCTTGGCGCGCCGAATCGCACATCGTGCAGGTTCCACCACCCAAGGACGAACATGATGACCCATCCTCTTGCCCTCAGCCGCCGCGGTTTCCTGACATCGGGGGTGGCCGGCCTGGCGCTGGTCGCGCTGCATCCCTATTCCGCACGGGCCGAGGCGGGGCAGGCGCATCTGCGCATCATGGAGACGACGGACCTGCACGCGCATGTCTGGCCCTACGACTATTACGCGGACACGGCGACCGACACCCTGGGCCTGGCGCGGACCGCGGCCCTGGTCGGTGCCGTGCGGGCCGAGGCCACGAACGCGCTGCTGTTCGACAACGGCGATTTCCTGCAGGGCAACCCGATGGGCGATTTCATTGCCTATGAGCGTGGCATGGACGGGGACGCGACCCACCCGGTGATCCAGGGGATGAACGCCCTGGGCTATGACGGCGGGACCCTTGGCAACCACGAATTCAACTATGGGCTGGAGTTCCTGGGCGCCAGCCTGGCGGGCGCGGGCTATCCCGTCGTCTGCGCCAACGTGGTGACCGAGGCCGGCGCCACCCCGGACCAGGACCGGACCCTGGTGCCGCCCTATGCGGTGATCGACCGGGACCTGACCGACGGGGCGGGCGCCACCCATCCGATCCGTATCGGCATCATCGGCTTCGTGCCGCCGCAGATCATGCAATGGGACCGCGCGCATCTGGAGGGGCAGGTCACCGTCCGCGACATCGTCGAGGCGGCCCAGGCCTGGGTGCCCAAGCTGCGTGCCGAGGGGGTGGACCTGGTCGTGGCGCTGGCCCATTGCGGCATCGGCGGGCAGACCGCCGAACCGGGGATGGAGAACGCGGCCATTCCGCTGGCGGCCATCGACGGCATCGACGTCATCCTGACCGGGCATTCGCATTCGGTCTTTCCCGGCCCCGACTACGACGGCGTGGCTGGGGTGGATGCCGCGGCCGGCACCATCGGCGGCAAGCCCGCGGTGATGGCCGGGTTCTGGGGGTCGCATATGGGTCTGGTCGATCTGCTGCTGGAGCGGCAGGGCGACGGCTGGACCATCGTCAGTCACCAAGTCGAGGCGCGCCCGATCTATCAGCGCGACGACGAGGGCGTGGTGATCCCCCTGGTCGAGAGCGTACCCGCCATCGAGGAGGCGACCGCCACCGAACACCAGCAGACGCTGGATTATGTCCGCCGACCCGTTGGCCAGACCAGCGCCGCGCTCTACAGCTATTTCGCGATGGTGGCGGATGATCCGTCGGTCCAGATCGTGTCGAACGCGCAAAGCTGGTACATCGCGCAGATGCTGGCCGGGACCGAGCACGAGGGCCTGCCCATCCTGTCGGCGGCGGCGCCCTTCAAGGCCGGCGGGCGGGGCGGGCCGGATTACTTCACCGACGTGCCGCCGGGCGACATCGCCATCCGCAACGTGGCCGACCTGTATCTGTATCCCAACACCATCCGCGCCGTGCGCGTGACCGGCGCGCAGGTCAAGGACTGGCTGGAGCGCAGCGCCGGGGCCTTCAACCGGATCGAACCGGGGCAGGCGGACCAGATGCTGCTGAACCCCGACTTCCGCAGCTACAACTTCGACGTGATCGACGGGGTGACCTATCGGATCGACCTGTCGCAGCCCTCGCGGTTCGACGCCGACGGGGCGCTGGCCGACGCGGAGGCGAACCGCATCGTCGATCTGGCCATCGACGGGCAGCCGGTCGATCCGGCGGCCGAGTTCATCATCGCCACCAACAACTATCGCGCCACCGGCGGAGGGTCGTTCCCCGGCGCGGATGGCTCGACCGTGGTGTTCGAGGGGCCCGACACCAACCGCGACGTGATCGTGCGCTATATCCTGGACCAGGGGACGATCAACCCGTCGGCGGACGGCAACTGGTCGTTCGCGGCGCTGGACGGGGCGACGGTGCTGTTCGACACGGGGCCGGGGGCCGCGGCCTATCTGCAGGACGTGACCACCCTGGCCATCGAACCGGCGGGCGACGCGCCCGAAGGCTTTGCCCGCTATCGCATCACCCTGTAACGACAGCTGGACCGGGGGTGCTGCCCCCGGTTCCTACTGGGCCATCTCTTCGACCCGGACGCTGACATCCATGTCCTCGGATCCGGTGCCCAGGGCCACGCCCCGGATCGGGGCCGCGTCCGCCGCGTCCAGGCCCGACCCCAGACGGACATAGCGTTCGTCCGGGCAGCAGCGGTTGGCGGCGTCGAAGCCGACCCATCCCAACCCCTCGACATGGATCTCGGCCCAGGCATGGGCCGCGTCATGGGCCTGCCCGTCGATGGTCGAATGCAGATAGCCCGACACATAGCGCGCCGGCAGGCCGCACAGGCGGGCGATGGCGGTCAGGGCGTGGGTGTGGTCCTGGCAGACGCCCTCTCCCAGGGCCAGGGCCTCGGATGCGGTGGTGCCGGTATGGGTCACGCCGGGGCGGAACGCGATCCGGTCGCTGACCGACATCGACAGCTGATGCGCCAGGTCCAGCCGGTCGGTGCCCTCGACCGACTGCGCCAGATCGCGCAGCGCATCGTCGGGACGCGTGGCGGGACTGTCGCGCAGATAGGTCAGCGGGTGGATCATCTCGCGGTGGCCGCGCAGGACGCCTGCCGTATCGCGGGTGTCGATGCGTCCGCTGATGCGCACGGTCACATGATCGACCGGACCGCGCACGGTCCAGCCCTCGATCCAGTCGCCGGCACCGTCGCGGAACCCCGGCCCCTTGACGCCGCCCGACACGTCGATCTGCCATTCATGGGTCTTCTGCCCCTCGAACACCGACGGCGTCAGGCGCAGGCTCTGCACCAGGTTCCGGATCGGCTGGCCATAGCGATAGACCGTCTCGTGAGAGATCTTCAGGCGCATGGGTCACACCCCTCCAAGCAGGTAATCCTGGTGCACCAGGTTGGAAATCTCGGACAGTTCCAGGATGAACCAGCTGAGGAACTCGTGCAGCCCCTCATCGAAGATCATCTCGATGTCGCGGGCCTGCAGGGCTGCCAGAACCTCGCGCGCCTTGTCGCGGGCGCTGGTCGGCACCCCGTCACCATAGCGCCGCGCCAGCCCTTCAAGGTGCCACACGGTCTCATACAGCGACGTGATCAGCGCGCGGGGGCTTTCCCCGTTCAGGATCAGGAAATCGGCCACCTGGCCCGCTGTGATGTCGCCGCCATAGGCCCAGTGATAGGCCCGGTGCGCCGACAGCGCGCGCAGGATCACCTGCCACTGATAGGTGTCCAGACCCGATCCCACGAACTCGATCCGCGGCAGCAGGACGAAATACTTGACGTCCAGCAGGCGCGCGGTCGCGTCGGCGCGTTCCAGCCCGTATCCCAGGTTCATGAAATGCCAGCCGTCGTTCCTCAGCTGCGTCGCGTTGATCGCGCCGCGCACGGTCGAGGTGTGGCCGGTGGTGAAATCGGTCAGCCCTGCGGTGTCCAGCTTGGCGCGCGGCTGGCGTTCGATCCGGCGCAGCTCCTGGAAGGCCACGTTCAGCGCGTCCCAGACCTGGCTGGTCAGCGCGGTGCGCACGATCCGACCGGCCTCGCGCGCCTTTTCAAGGCAGCTGGCCACCGATGACGGGTTGGCGCGGTCGAAGAAGATGAACTCCTCGATGTTCTCCTGGGTGATCTCTCCGTATTTCTGCGCGAACAGGTCCGAACTGCCCGAGGCCTGCAGCAACGAGTTCCATTCGTTCTGGTACCCGGCCTCGGTGTTGGGAAGCAGCGTGATGCGCTGTCCCACGTCCAGCAGGCGCGCGGCGGTTTCGGCACGTTCCAGATGGCGGCCCATCCAGAACAGGTTCGAGGCGGTGCGGCTGAGCATCGTGTTACGTCCCCTCATTCCGACAACACCCAGGTGTCCTTGACACCCCCGCCCTGGGACGAGTTCACCACCAGCGACCCCTCGCGCAGCGCGACGCGCGTCAGCCCGCCCGGTACCAGCTCGATCCGGTCGCCGCACAGGCAATAGGGGCGCAGGTCGACGTGGCGCGGCGCGATGCCCTCGTCCACGAAGGTCGGGCAGGTCGACAGTGCCAGCGTGGGCTGGGCGATGTAGTTCGACGGATTGGCCTGGATCTTGGCGCGGAACGCCTCGATCTCCTCCCTGGTCGACTTGGGGCCGACCAGCATGCCGTAGCCGCCCGATCCGTGGACCTCCTTGACGACCAGTTCGGGCAGATGCTCCATCACATAGCGGTAGTCGTCGTCCTTCCACAGCGTCCAGGTCTGGACGTTGTTCAGGATCGGCTCCTCTCCCAGATAAAAGCGCACCATCTCGGGGACGAAGGTGTAGATCGCCTTGTCATCGGCCACGCCCGCGCCCGGCGCCGAACAGATCGACACGCCGCCAGACCGGTACACGTCCATCAGCCCCGGAATGCCCAGCATTGAATCGGGGCGGAAGCACAGCGGGTCCAAGTAGGGGTCGTCGATCCGGCGATAGATCACGTCCACGCGCTTGGGCCCGGTGGTCGTGCGCATATAGCAGAATTCGCCATCCACGAACAGGTCCTGCCCCTCGACCAGCTCGACCCCCATCAGGTTGGCTAGGAAGCTGTGCTCATAATAGGCGCTGTTGTAATGGCCCGGCGTCAGGATCACGCAGGTCGGCCGGTCGCTGCATTTCGCGGGCGCCACCGATTCCAGTGTGCGGCGCAGAAGGTCGGGATACTGGTCGACGGGTTCGATGCGGTTGCCGCGGAACAGGGCCGGGAACATGCGCATCATGATCTCGCGGTTCTCCAGCATGTAGCTGACGCCCGACGGCGTGCGACAGTTGTCCTCCAGGACATAGAACTCGTCCTTGGCGGTGCGGACCAGGTCGATGCCGATGATGTGGGAATAGACGCCGCGCGGGGGCACGAACCCCACCACCGATTTCTCGAATGCCTCGTTCTGATAGACCAGGCGGGCGGGGATGCGTCCGGCGCGGATGATCTCTCCGCGGCCATAGACGTCGCGCAGGAAGGCGTTCAGCGCGCGGGCGCGCTGCTTGATGCCGCGTTCCAGGCGGCGCCACTCGGCCTGCTCGAACACGCGGGGCATCATGTCGAAGGGGATCAACCGGTCCGGGTCGCCCCCCTCGCCATAGACGGCAAAGGTGATGCCGATGCGGCGGAACAGCGCCTCGGCCTCGGCCTGCTTCATCTGGCGGAAATCGTCGGGCATGGTCTCGACCCATTCCCGCAGGCGGGCATAGGGGTCGCGGACGCTGTCGCCCTCGTACATCTCGTTATAGTAACTCATCACTCCCCCACTGACTGACGCAACGCTTCCGGGTCTTTCCTTGGATCGATGATCCGCGCCCGGTTCCGGTAAGTCCACAGCAGAACCGCCGGATTTGCCCATTGGTTCCGCAGCTTGGCGCCGTGGCGGGGGCGCCGCTGCCGGCGCCCGGGGCAGCCTGCCGGTTTGGCAGGCAGATCAGCACAGTTCGACCGCCAGCGCGGTTCCCTCGCCGCCGCCGATGCAGATCGCGGCCACGCCCCGGCGCAGCCCTCGCGCCTGCAGCGCATGGATCAGCGTGACAATGATCCGCGCCCCCGACGCGCCGATCGGATGGCCCAGGGCGCATGCTCCGCCATGCACGTTCACGCGGTCATGCGACAGGCCCATCCGCGCCATGAAGGCCATCGGCACGACGGCAAAGGCCTCGTTCACCTCCCACAGATCGACGCTGTCCCTGTCCCATCCGATCCGCGCCAGCAGCTTTTCGGCGGCGGGCACAGGCGCGGTGGGGAACTGGCCGGGGGTCTGGGCGTGGCTGGCATGGCCGACGATGCGCGCGACGGCGCCCTGCGCCCGACCGCCCAGCACCAGCGCCGCCGCCCCGTCCGAGATGGACGAGCTGTTGGCCGCCGTCACGGTGCCCCCGTCGCGGAACGCGGGTTTCAGCAGCGGGATCTTGTCGGGGCGGGCCAGGCCGGGCTGTTCGTCGGTATCGATGACGGTGATCTTGCCGCGGCCGGGCACGGTGACGGGTGCGATCTCGGTCGCGAACGCGCCGCCGGCGATGGCCTCCTGCGCGCGCGTCAGGCTGGCCAGGGCGTAGTCGTCCTGCGCCTGGCGGGAAAAGGCGAATTCCGCGGCGCAATCCTCGGCAAACGTGCCCATCAGGCGGCCCTTGTCATAGGCATCCTCCAGCCCGTCCAGGAACATGTGGTCCAGCGCCTGTGCATGCCCCAGGCGCGCCCCGGCGCGCATTTTGGGCAGCAGGTAGGGGGCGTTCGACATGCTTTCCATGCCGCCCGCGACGACGATGCCGGCGCTGCCGGCGCGGATGGCATCGGACGCCATCATCACCGCCTGCATCCCCGATCCGCACATCTTGTTCAGCGTCGTTGCCGGCACCTCCTGTCCCAGCCCCCCGGCAAAGCCCGCCTGCCGCGCCGGGGCCTGGCCCTGGCCCGCGGGCAGGACGCAGCCCATGAACAGCGCATCGACCGCGGGCCCGCCCGCGCGCGCCAGTGCCGCGGCGATGGCCGCCCCACCCAGATCGGCCGCGGACACCCCCGACAGCGCGCCCATCAGCCCGCCCATCGGCGTGCGCGCCGCCCCCAGCACGTAGATGTCCTGAATTGTCATGATCTTTCCCCCCGATCTGTCCTCGCGCTTACCGGATCGTAACCTTTGGGGTCTAGTCAAGGATGCAGATGCGCAAGGAAGGCCCGGAATCATGCAGTTCATCGTCGAAGACGCCGAATCCCATCTGAACATCACGGTGACGGAACCCCGGATCGACGCGGCGATTGCGACCCTGTTCAAGGACAAGCTGCGCGAGATCGTGGTCAAGAACCGCAAGCCGGTGCACATGGACATGGCGGCGGTGGACTTCATGGACAGCTCTGGCCTGGGGGCGATGATCGCCGTCCGCAAGAGCCTGCCCGAGAACCTGGCGCTGGTGCTGTTCGCGCTGACGCCCAATGTCGAACGCGTGTTCCGCCTGACACGGATGGACAGCGTGTTCGACATCCAGCCCCGCACCGCTCAGCCCCGCACCGCTCAGAAGGAGCAACGAGAATGACACCCAGTGAACGCTCCGATCCGGGCATTGGAAACCGTGCATCCGCACTGACGCAGCCGATGTTCCACCGCGTCCTGAACGCCCATCCGATGATCGTGCGCGACACCCTTCAGGACGTCCGCCAGCGTTTCCGTGGAGAGGTGGGCGACGACACCCTGGGCCGACTGGAACTGGTCCTGGCCGAGGTGATGAACAACGTCGCCGAACACGCCCCGCTGGGCCAGGCGGAACAGGCACGGCTGCCGGTGATCCACCTGTGCATCGTGCGTCACAGTTCGGGCCTGGCCTGCGCGCTGACCGATGACGGGATCTCGCTTCCGGACGACTGCCTGCTGCCGCGCAGCCTGCCGCCGATGGTCGCGGACGATCTGCCCGAAGGCGGCTTCGGCTGGTTCCTGATTCAGGACCTGACGCAGGCCCTGTGCTATTACCGCGAGGAAAGCCGGAACTATCTGGCCTTCAGTATCCCCTTTGCCCAGATGGAGGTCGACGCCTAGTTGACCGGTCCCGCCAGGAAATAGCGGCCGTCCTGAAAAGCGCTAAACATGTCCCCGACCTCGGGGTGGTCCAGCGGTTCGCCCGACACGTCCAGTTCAAGGTTCTGTTCGGACACATAGGCCACGTAATAGGTCGCCTCGGTCTCGGCGAACAGGTGATAGAACGGCTGGTCACGGTCGGGGCGCGAATCCTCGGGGATGGATTCGTACCATTCCTCGGTATTGGCGAATTCAGGATCGACGTCGAAGATCACGCCCCGGAACGGCCGCGAACGGTGCCGGACGACCTGTCCCAGGCTGTATTTCGCGTGGCGGCTTTGGGCCTGCATCCGGGCGGTATCCATCGTTCGTGTCAGGGATCAACAAAAGTCAGCGCGCCTTCTAGCGCGCCGCGACGGTCCTGTCCACCGGCAGGCGATCAGGGGGCGATGTCGTCCGCCGTCAGGGGCACGGTCGCCATCGACATCTTGGCCGACCCCTCGCTGACCTGGTTGGCATGGGCCAGATAGACCAGCACGCGGTTGTCGGCGTCATAGATGCGCTGCACCCGCAGCGACTTGAACACCAGCGAACGCCCCTCGCTGAACACGTTCTCTCCCTCGCCGGGGGTCAGGGCGCTGACGTCGATGGGCCCGGTGCGGGTGCACTGGATCGCGCTGTTGGACGGATCCTCGAACCAGTTGCCTTGGCTCAGCCGATCCAGGACCGAGCGGCTGAAATAGGCCAGATGGCAGGTCACGCCCGGCACCTCTGGGTCCTTTATCGCCTCGATGACGACATCGTTGCCGACCCAGTCCACGCCGACGCGGCCGACCTCCTCGGCCTGCAACGACAGGGGGGCAAGGGTCAGGGCAAGGGTCAGGGCAAGGCGCATGGTCTACTCCGGCAACAGGGGCTGGCGGCCCGATTCGGTCAGCAGGTGCACGGCACCCGGTTCGATGACGGCGGCGGACAGCGGCCGGCCATAGGCGGCGCCCCCGTCCAGGTTCAGGCGGTTTGCATACAGGGCGGGGGCCTCCAGCGCGGTGTGCCCGTGCACGACCAGCGGCCCGAAATCGACGTCGCTGTCCAGGAACCCCTGGCGGATCCAGACCAGGTCGCCCTCGGCCTGGTCCTGCAGGTCGATGCCCGGACGGATGCCCGCATGCACGACCAGCGCCAGCGGATGCAGATACCACAGCGGCAGTGCCGCCAGGAACCGCGCGTGATCCGCAGGAACTGCCGCCCGCGCATCGCGCAGCAGCGCCTCGCGCGGCTGATCCGGGTCCACGCCATAGGACCGCAGCGTCGCGGCCGCGCCCAGACCCGGATGGTCCACCCAATGCTGTCCGGACGACAGGCCCGGGTCGATCCAGTCGGGCTGGTTCAGGAAGGCGGGCAGGAAGCGGTCGTGATTGCCGCGGGTGACGATCCAGGGCCGCCCCGCCTGCTGGCCGCGCAGCAGGTGGTCCACCACGCCGCGCGAATCGGGACCGCGGTCGATCAGGTCGCCCACATGGGCGATGACCGCATCAGGCCCGCCGTCGTCGAAGATCCGCTGATGCGCGGCCTTCAGCAGGTCCAGCTGTCCGTGAATGTCGCCGATCGCATAAAGTCGCATCTGTCACCTGGCCGTGGCGCGCGGCAGGGAGGGTCCGCACGCCCCTTGGGTAAGGGCGTGCGGGGCCGAGGTCAAACCTCGAACTGCAGCCGGCGGGCCTGCAGGAACTTGCCGGTGTTCTGCAGCGTGGCCAGGGCCTCGTCGCTGATCGCCTCGTCCAGGTACAGGATCGCGATGGCATCCGCTCCGTTGGCGGCCCGTCCCAGGGTAAAGTTCGCGATGTTCACGCCCAGGTCGCCCAGGGTCATCCCAAGCGCGCCGATGACGCCGGGAACGTCCTTGTTGCGGGTGTACAGCATGTGGCTTCCCACCTCGGCGTCCACGTTGATCCCGCGGATCTGGATGAAGCGCGGCTTGCCATCGCTGAACACCGTGCCCGCGATGGACCGCTCGCGCGTCTCGGTCACGCAGGTGACCTTGACGTAACCCTCATAGGCGCCGGCCTTGTCCTGCTTGGTGGTGGACACCTGCACGCCGCGATCCTTGGCCATGACCGGGGCCGACACCATGTTCACGTCCGGGTTCGACGCCTTCATCACGCCGGCGATCACCGCCGCGTTCAGTGCGTTCAGGTTCATCTCGGACACGACGCCGTCATACAGCACGTTGATCGCCTTGATCGGCTCGTCGGTCATCTGGCCCACGAAGGCGCCCAGATGCGCGGCCAGCTTGATCCAGGGGCCCATCACCGCGGCCTCCTCGGCCGTGACCGAGGGCATGTTCAGCGCGTTCTGCACCGCGCCCGTCAGCAGATAGTCCGACATCTGCTCGGCGACCTGCAGGGCGACGTTCTCCTGCGCCTCGGTCGTGGCGGCGCCCAGGTGGGGCGTGACGACGACGTTGGGCAGGTTGAACAGCGGGCTTTCCGTCGCGGGCTCGACGGCAAAGACGTCGAATGCGGCACCCGCCACGCGCCCGTCCTTCAGCGCCTCGGCCAGCGCCTCCTCGTTGACCAGGCCGCCGCGGGCGCAGTTGATGATGCGCACGCCCTTCTTCAGCTTGGCGATGGCCTCGCGCGACAGGATGTTGCGGGTCTTGTCGGTCAGCGGCACGTGGAAGGTGATGAAGTCGGACTTGCCCAGCAGGTCGTCCAGCTCGACCTTGGTCACGCCCAGTTCCTTGGCGCGATCCTCGGACAGGAAGGGGTCATAGGCCAGCACCTTCATGTGCAGCCCCAGGGCGCGGTCGATCACGATGCCGCCGATGTTGCCCGCCCCGATCACGCCCAGGGTCTTGTTGAACAGCTCGACCCCCATGAAGCGGTTCTTCTCCCACTTGCCGGCATGAGTGCTGACGCTGGCCTCGGGCAGCTGGCGCGCGACCGCGAACATCATCGCGATGGCATGCTCGGCCGTGGTCACGCTGTTGCCGAAAGGCGTGTTCATCACGATCACACCCTTCTTGCTGGCGGCCGGGATGTCGACATTGTCGACCCCGATGCCGGCGCGGCCGATGACCTTCAGGTTGGTCGCGCCTTCCAGCAGCTTGTCGGTGACCTTGGTCGCCGACCGGATGGCCAGCCCGTCATACTGCCCGATCACCTCGGCCAGCTTTTCCTTGTCCTTGCCCAGATCGGGCAGGTAATCCACCTCGACGCCGCGATCGCGAAAGATCTGGACGGCGGTTTCCGACAGCTTGTCTGAGACGAGAACCTTCGGCATGTCATTCATCCTTGCAGGGGCATCGGGGCCAGGCCTCGCCGACGCCATGTTTCTTCGTTGGAGAAATACCAGGGTCGGTCCGGGGGACTGGCCCCCGGTCCGCTTGGCTTATTGCGCGGCCAGTTCGGCGCGGTACGCCCATTCGATCCACGGCATCAGTGCCGCGACATCGGCGGTCTCGACCGTCGATCCGCACCAGATGCGCAGGCCCGCAGGCGCGTCGCGATAGGCGCCGGCGTCCAGCGCCACGCCCTCCTTCTCCAGGCGCTTGGCCACGGCCTTGGCAAAGGCCGCGCCGTCCTTGATCGTCGGATCGGTGAACTTCAGGCAGACGCTGGTCGTCGATGCGGTGGCCGGATCCTCGGCCAGATCGGCGATCCAGTCCTTGTCCGCGATGAAATCGCGCACAGCAGCCGCATTGGCATCCGCCCGCGCGATCAGCGCCGGCAGACCGCCCAGGGATTGCGCCCATTTCAGCGCGACCAGGTAATCCTCGACCGCCAGCATCGAGGGCGTGTTGATCGTCTCGCCCTTGAAGATGCCCTCGATCAGCTTGCCGCCCTTGGTCATGCGGAAGATCTTGGGCAGCGGCCAGGCAGGGGTATAGGTCTCCAGCCGCTCGACGGCGCGCGGTGACAGGATCAGGACGCCATGCGCGCCCTCGCCGCCCAGCACCTTCTGCCAGCTGAAGGTCACCACATCCAGCTTGTCCCAAGGCAGGTCCATGGCAAAGGCCGCGCTGGTCGCGTCGCAGATGGTCAGGCCCGCGCGGTCGGCGGGGATCGCATCGCCGTTCGGCACGCGCACGCCGCTAGTGGTGCCGTTCCAGGTGAAGACGACGTCCTTGTCGAAATCGACCTCTGCCAGATCGACGATCTTGCCGTAATCGGCCTTGCGGACCGTGGCGTCCAGCTTCAGCTGCTTCACGGCATCCGTGACCCAGCCTTCGCCAAAGCTTTCCCAGGCCAGCATCTCGACGGGGCGGGCGCCCAGCAGGGTCCACATGGCCATCTCGACCGCGCCGGTGTCGGAACCGGGGACGATGCCGATGCGGTAATCGGCCGGCACGCCCAGGACCGCACGGGTCAGCTCGATGGCCTCGGCCAACTTGGACTTGCCGACGGCGGCGCGATGCGACCGGCCCAGGGGCGCGTCCGACAGCATGTCCAGCGAATAATGGGGGATCTTGGCGCAGGGGCCCGAAGAAAAGCGCGGGTTTTCCGGCCGCGCAGCCGGGATCGCATGATCGGTCATGTGGCTAGCCTTCCAGCTAAAAAGCCCCTCGTTGGGGAGGGGTGTCCCACCGACCGACCTAAGGCCCCTCCCGCTCTGGCGCAAGAAAAAACTTTGTCCTACACCCGCAGGCAACCGCACAAGGACCGCGCCCATGTTCACCGTCTCGCTGATCGCGGCGCCTGCCGCAGCCAATCTGGATGATGCCCTGCCCGGCGGTCTGGCCGACCGGTGGGGCGGCGACGTGACGCGCTGGCTGTCGCCGGGCATGGCCGCCGAATTCGACATCGCGGTGCTTCCGGGCGATTCGGGCCAGGTCTGGTCCGACCTGCAGGCCATCGGCATCGACCTGGCGATCCAGCCCGCGGGCGGGCGGCGCAAGCGCATCCTGATCGCCGACATGGATTCGACCATGATCGATCAGGAATGCATCGACGAACTGGCCGACATGGCGGGCTTTGGCCCCCGCGTGGCCCAGATCACCGCCCGCGCCATGAACGGAGAGCTGGACTTCAACGCCGCGCTGACCGAACGCGTGGCCCTGCTGGCGAACCTGCCGGAGGCGGTCATCGCCCAGGTCCTGGCCGAACGCATCACCTATGCCGCGGGCGGGGCCGTGCTGGTGGCGACCATGCGCGCGCACGGGGCCTATACCGCGCTGGTCTCGGGGGGCTTCACCAGCTTTACCCGGGCCGTGGCCCAGACCCTGGGCTTTGACGAACATCGCGCCAACACGCTGCTGGCGCAGGACGGCGTGCTGACCGGGCAGGTCGCCCTGCCCATCCTGGGCCGCGAGGCCAAGGTCGATGCCCTGACCCAGATCGCCGCCCGCCTCGGCACCACGCCCCAGAACGCGATCGCGGTGGGCGACGGCGCCAACGACCTGGGCATGATCCAGCTGGCGGGTGCCGGCGTGGCGCTGCACGCGAAACCCGCGGTCGCCGCCCAGGCCCAGATCCGCATCAACCACGGCGACCTGACCGCGCTCTTGTACCTGCAAGGCTTCGCGGACGAGGATTTCGTCACCCCCTGATTTCTCCTTTGTTCAAATGCCCCTGCGACGATTGCCCCACCGAAAGTCCCGATGATGTTCGAACTGACCGCCGACCTGGTGATGCTGCTGATGATGGCGGCCTTTGCCGCAGGCTTCGTCGATGCCATCGCGGGCGGGGGCGGGCTGATCACGCTGCCCATCCTGATGCTGGCGGGCCTGTCGCCCGCGCAGGCGCTGGCCACGAACAAGGTGCAGGGCGTCTTCGGCGCGGGGACGGCCGCGCTCAGCTATGCGGCGCGGGGTCTGGTCGATCTGCGCAGCCAGTGGAAATCCGCGCTGATCGCGGGGGCGGCGGGGGCCGCGGGGGCGGTGCTGGTCAGCGCGATCCCCACCGACGGGTTGCGGCTGATCCTGCCGGTCATCCTGATCGGCATCGCGTTGTTCTTTGCACTGAAACCCGGACTGAACGACCTGGACCGCACGCGCCGCCTGACGCCCCTGGTCTTTGCGGCGACGGTGGTGCCGTTCGTGGGCTTCTATGACGGGCTGATCGGGCCGGGGGCGGGGGCTTTCTACATGATCGGGTTTGTCACGCTGGCCGGATACGGGGTTCTGAAGGCCACGGCCCATACCAAGCTGCTGAACTTCGCCTCGAACCTGGGTGGGCTGGGGGCCTTCGCGCTGGTCGGCCAGCCGCTGTGGCTTTTGGGCATGGCGATGGGGGCGGCGCAGATCGCGGGGGCGATGCTGGGCGCGCGGCTGGCCTCGCGCATCGGCGCGCGGCTGATCAAGCCGCTGCTGGTCGTGACCTCGACCCTGCTGGCGGGTCGGCTGATCTGGCAGATGATCTGAGACCGCGCATCCGGCGCCCGCTCTGCCAAGGGACGTCTAGAGTCTATCTACATTACATTACAATCAGTTAGGTGTACCCTACCACCTACGCATACCACCTACGTTTGCTCTATTTTTTTTGTGGATGGGTAGTCAGTCCAGAATCTTGCAAACAACGTTCCCGAATTGCTGCTTCGTCTCTCCAAAACCGGACATTGATCCAGATGAATTGAAATTCACCAACAGTAGCTTCATGTCGCGGAAGGTGAACGTACGCTCAGGATCAAAGTCGCCAGTGGTTGTAAGGCGATTAGCTATCACTGCACTCTCTCCTCGATGGATTTCGGGACCATGCAGCTTGCCAACTATTCTGACTGACTGGATAATCTCATCAGGGTCAGCAGGTTGAGGGGGCTTAGGCGCAGCTTGTGCGTCAGCTAGCTTTACGTTCAAAGCTTGGATTTCATCGTTACGGGCTTGGACGCGGTGCTCTAGGGTGCTTTTCTGTTCGGTTAGTTCAGCTATCTGTCCTGCATAGTACTTACAGGCGAGCCACCATACCGCAGCAGCTACCAAAGCAACAATTGCGAGAAACGACCACGGGGCATCACTAATCACCGCCCATTCGTTACGGAGGGTTGCCAACGGATCAGCCATATCAAGACGCCCTAAGTTGAATTTCTATTTTTTTTTTGCATTGTAGATCATTAGCCTTACCCGAACGCCATAAGGGTGCCTACCTTACGATTGTGGGGGACCCTAACGAATCATAGAGAGGGGAACTCCACCAAAGGAATCCCCCGCCCAGGTATCTACAACAAAGTCAAGTAATATTATTCAAGACAGCGATAGACAGAGGCGCGACTAATCCCGACAGTCTCTGCAATCTGTACAGGCTTCATTCCTTCACTGTGTAGCTGCTTCACCTTCTCTGCTTGTGACATGGCTGTAGGCTTCCTGCCCTTGTACTTGCCCTGCGCCTTGGCCTTAGCGATGCCTTCCCTTTGACGCTCTAGCATGATGCTTCTTTCGAACTCAGCTACACCACCCATGATATTGAGCATCAGCTTGCCAGTGGGCGTAGAGGTATCAATCCCCATATCAAGTATCTTGAGTGCAGCACCCTTGGCTTGGATCATGGACAGTAGTTCATGCAGGTGGGCTACAGAGCGGGCCAGACGATCAAGCTTAGTGACTATCAGCGTGTCACCTTCCCTAATGAACTCTAGTGCCTCAGTAAGCTTCTGACGGGCTGTCACGTCTACTGACGATACTTGCTCTACAAACAGCTTCTCACAGCCTGCTTGGTGTAGGTCACGCTCTTGAGCGGCAAGTCCTGCGGTCTGGTCCAGGGTAGAAGTACGGGCATATCCAACGAGCATGGTCTTAGTCTCCAATTGGGGAATCAGTCTCAATAGGCTCTAAGATGTTATGCCCTCACCGTCTCAGAATGTAAACACCATTTCAGTGAGACAGGATTCATGGGGCTAGCGTCTCACGGGGGCTATCTCACACCACCTTGGTTCATTGAGACAAGATCGGGGAACTGTCGCCTGGAACTCATCACCACAATGAGAACGAATCAAGAACGATAATCTCTAAGAGAACTTCTAGGAAGAACTCAAAAGTAAAGAGTTAATTATAAAAGAATCAAAGAGAAAGTTAGATATAGAATTGTCAAGACCTAACTTAAGATCACACGATAACGTGATGCAAGAGGTGTTGCTAGGCCCTACGATGGGAATTAGGAATGTTCCTGAGGCGCTAGGAGAGCGACAGGGTAAGCCTTTTCCACCATATACGAACAATGCTGAATTAGAACGAAAGTAGAACATAGTACTGAAATAGCGGAATAATCTCAAGGATACATCACTACTTTTGCGGCATGTAAGCTATTGTTATCTAACTACGGTATTACAGCTTTAGATAAGGGGAATATGACGAGCGCCAGCGGATCAGCTATAACACTTACAGTGTTCTATCTGTCACTCTTTACAGAGTGAAAATCCTTGGACTCCTGTCGGGACATTCTACACAGATTAGCTACAAAATAAGATAGGTAACTAGTAGTCTAATTCATATCTTCTATTTGATCATAGCCTATCAAGGCTGACCGATAGGTCTAGTAATTACCATATAGTGCCTAACTACTGTAGTTCTTTAGCTTATGTTCTTATTACTGGGCTATCGCCTCAGCCTGTAGGCTATTTATATATTAAGAGATAAGAAAGATAACTACAGTTACAGCACTATACCATACTTCTTATTTTGTAGAGATTAAGAATGATTAGTCATTCCGCCTACAGATCGGTTAGAGGCTGTGCCGAGAAGCGAAAAGAAGGCTCGTAGACTTCTTTAGTTATCTGATGCCCTGGAACGTGAGTAGAATGTACTCCTTTATTCTTAGGGGGGTGCAAATTCACCTTATAATATCAATGGGTTAGACCCCCCACTGGGAAGGTTTTTCCGCAGACTGTAATACTTGACTGACCAATCAACAATAAATCAGGCTCAGTGGGCCACTGAAATAGCGCCATTCCCTCAACTTTATTTTCATGAGTGACATGGTTTACACTGCAAAAATCAGTCAGAGTGCTTATATTAGTAGTACAAGAAAAGCATCAAACTATTTGCACGAATTATGCCAATAATTCATTAATAAATGTTAACTGCTACTTGAAATTTCGACCAATCGTACCTATATTATATAAGACGAAAAGAATAGCACGTTCTGCTGTCTACGTGTTGAATGCAGCGTCTGCCAGTGCTGCTACAAAGATAGTAATCCTTGGTTGTTAAATCATAGACTTTAGCCGATAGCCCGATGTCTGAAATCGTTAGCTATCGGCCATTTCTTCTTTTAACCAATCATCCTCATTCACATTCACGACAAAAGATGCCGGGGGGCATTGTCGCGATATAAGAAATACCTTGTGTCATTCCTCAAGGTTTAAGCCGTCACTCGCGTTCCCCCGGACGTTGGAGTGGCGGCTGTTTTAATTTTTGGACTATTTCAATGAACAACAAAGTATTCGTACTAGACAGCATCATGGGCAGCGGCAAAACCACTAAGATCATTGATTGGATGATTGCCAACCCACAAGAGAAATATCTTTACGTATCCCCACTACTATCTGAGGTAGAGGAACGTATTCCTGTAGCTTGTAGGGATGCTATCGGCTTTTCCTTTCCTGTGTCTGATGACGAAACAACTAAGTCCAAGTCATTTCTAGAGTTACTGAGAGCCGGACAGAACGTATCTACAACTCATACTCTGTTCTCTCTGATGACCAAGGAACACCTAAAACTCATTAAGGATCAAGGCTATATTCTTATTGTAGATGAAGAAGTGAATATGATTGAAAACTTCTCCACCAAGTATGGTGATCTTGATTCACTACGGGCATGGGAAGTAATCGACGTAGACCAACAGAACTACGGTCAGGTCAAAGTGCTAAAGCCCACTGACAGCGGTAGTTTCAAGTACCTGTTCGATTATGCTAAGACTAACTCGCTATTCGCCACTAAAGACAACAACAACGCCCTAGTGGTACAGCTACCTATCGAACTTCTTCTATCTGCAAAGAAAGTTATCATTCTTACCTACAAGTTCAAAGGTTCAATTCTTTCCAAGTTCCTTGACATGAACAATCTTACTTATATTCCATTTACTGAATTTGATATGCCTGACGAAAAAGAACTAAAGGCACAGATCAAGAAGCTTCTGACCATCGCTACAACGCCATCAATTGACGCTCTTAGTAAGCGTGCAGGGTTCCTATCTACCACTTGGTACAATGAGGGGAATGCTCGTGACTTTGTAGCACTCAGATCGGCCCTGGCATCTATTTATCGTAAGCATCCGAAAGACACTACTCTAATCACTTGCCCTAAGTCTGCTGTAGATACACGGCATAGCAAGTCAATACATGACAATAAGTACATCAACCCTAAAGTCAGTGGCCCGAAACAAGGGTGGTTAGCATGTCATACGCGAGCCACAAATGAGTTCGCTGACAAGACTGTTATGATCCATGCCTATGACAGGTATCCAAATCGTAACGTCGATTCCTACCTGACCTCATGGGGACATTCCATTGATAGAGGCAACTACGCTCTGTCTGAGATGATCCAATGGCTTTGGAGAGGTTGTATCCGTAACGGTGAACCTATGACTGTCTACATTCTATCAGACAGGATGAAAAACCTACTTATTAATTGGCTCAACAGTCAGGAAGAAGAACTACTAGACTTAGCTATTTGAAAGAAAGATTATGATTACTCTAATTTACGAACTACGAACATTTAACACTGACTACGGTAGCGACAAGAAATCCAAATTTGAGATTTACCTAAACGGTACGTCATTAGGATTAGTGAACAGTCCTACTTACGATGGTGCACGGCTCTTGCTCAAGCTAGGCTACAACCCAGAAGAACTACTCACAACACGACAAGCTGACAGCAAACATAACTCATGGAATCCCCAAGCCTTATGGAAATGGGCTAAGTGGACAACCGAAGAACAGTATGACCGTGCAGTACGTGTTAAATCGTTCAGGGAGTGGGAACGGGTAGGTGTTTTAGAGGGGGTAAAGCCTTCTCAGGTCCCGACCTACCAGAACAGTACTAATACCGTTCCCCGCTACACTCGTCCCCACTGTGAGGCAGTAGCATGAACGTCAATCAAATCTCACAGAACAGACAAGAAACCAGTCAACACCCTTGGCACATACCATACTCACCACAATGTATCTGTGCAGGGTGTCAAAGTAAGCCTTATTGGGATGGTGAAATCTATTACAGTTGCTGCCTGAAATGCCTTGAGCAAAAGTCTCTTGGTCCGTTTAGGAAAAAGCACTTTAAGGAAAATAGTTACTCAACACTATTCTGGTTGACCGACTATGAACGCAATAATTCAGGAAAGGAAACATTGCAATGATTAAACTATTTAACAGAAACGAAACACTAAGATGGCTGATGTAGATATTGCCGTAGACAGTGGCGATCTTAAAGCAGCCATCGCACTATTAAATGAATACGGTCAATCCTTCACAGGGATGGTTAACAAGGTTCAGACAGAAGGCAATAGGCTTGCAAGAGCAAGTAAAGCTACAGCAGCCCAAGTAGAACAGGCTTTCAACAACTCCTTGGCTAAGATCAATAACGACAAGCTAGCCGTACAGGCCAAACAAGAAGCACAGATTCTAAGGCTACGGGAACAGAACTGGAAACAATTCTTTCAAAGCTACGGAAAGTCACAGGCTGGTTTGAATGGTGCTCCAAGTTCTGCTGGTAGTTCTGCACTACTACAGATGCTCAAGGACGAGGAACAGCAGGCTAAGGTGAACGCTCAAGCCCTCAAGGCACTGGAACAGGAAAAGATCAGGCTTACCGCTACCTACAACCCTCTCCTAGCCGCACAGAGACAGTACGAGCAATCGCTACAAGAGATTAACCGGGCTACAGAACTACAGATCATTGACACCAAGCAGCAAGCCGCAGCATTAGCCCAACTTGACAGGGAATATGAGGCCCTAGGCTCTGGTGTGTACCTAGCAGGATCACGGTTCAATCAGTTTGGTGAAATGGCCGGTATGTCAGGCAAGGCCGCAGGTCGGTTCGGCATGTATGCTCAACAGGCAGGTTATCAGATCGGTGACTTCGCGGTGCAGCTACAGTCAGGGGCAAATGCTGGTGTAGCGTTCTCTCAGCAGGCCGCACAGCTTGCAGGTCTAATCCCCGGCCTAGCTGGTGCCCTGACCACCTTCGCAGCCATTGGTGTCGGTCTAGGTATTCAAGCCATGACCAGGTTCAATGAGGACGGTAGGAAAGGCAAGGACATCTACGACGATCTAGGGGCAACCCTAAGCAACCTAGAAGCTCTGACCTTCTCCAACATCACAGGTAGCCTATCAGACAGTGCCAAGACCATCCGTGCAGAGTTCCAAGCAACCTTTGACCTGATTGAGCGGGTGGAGACACAAGCCCTCAAGAACAATCTCTTGCAACCTCTCAAGGAAATGGAAGCGGAACTAAAGGCTTTCCAAACTAGGAACCAGTTATCCAACCAACTTGGTAGTGGTGATACCTCATTTAATTATCTTGGCTTCACTGATCCTGACAGAGCAATTCAAGCTTTCAGTTACCTAAAGGATATTCAGGGTGAAACGAGGGAAGAACTTTCCCGCAGTCTGAACCTACAGACCATGTATCTACAAGGGTCAGGTCTATTGACAGCTGAGGTACAAGCTAGACTTGCAATTATGGCTGAGGAACTTGGTATTGTAGAAAGCACCACTCAACAAGCTGAAACACTCAACAGCGTGTATGAGAGCCAAAGAGTAGAACTTGCTCAATCCAATGAACTGCTAAGGCTAAAGGCACAATTTGGGGAACAATCCGTACAGTACCTTAATGCTGAAAGGAATCAGACCCTACAGAACCTTCGCACTGAAATGGAACGGGCTGGTGTTGCTGACCATCTTATCAGTCAGATCATCACAATGAAGAATGAGCAGATTGGTTATGAACAGTCTGTAGCTAGATCAACCGCAGCCGTAGAGACGCTACAGAACGTCCTAGAGGGCATTAGCGGAATTGACATATCATCAGTATTCATTCGCGCACAGGCTGCTGCTAACGGCCTTCTAGGCACTGTGAACGCCATTGGTAGGGGATTGTCTCAAGTAGGTCAGTTAGGACTAGAGGCTCAAGCGATCCAAGCAGAGAACGCGGCATTGAAAGGTGGGGCAAGTCCCGGTCAGGCCAGAATTGCTGGTGAAACAGTGAGGTTCGGTAATAGTCTGAATTTACCTGACGGTCCGCTAAATAACATTGCCAAAGGTTTCCTGACTAAAGCTTTCGAGAACCAATCTCTTGAGAACTTATCCTACACAGAGGAAAATGCTCAAATCACCTCTGCCTGGAATGAATCAAATAATCCTAAAGGTGGTGGTAAAGGCAAGAAACCTAAACTGTCAGATGCAGAGAAGCAAGTTGAGAAAGCTAATGACAAACTTAAAGAGTTCTTTGAGCAGTACAATCTGAACATCAAACAGCAAGAACGTCTATTAGGTGTTCAAGGTGAACAGAGACAAGAACTTGAAAAGGTAATCGAGATTGAGAACCGTCTTGGTGAAGCACGTAGTCTAGTGTCTCAAGAACAGATCGAAGCTATGGCTAGAGAGGAACTTGCCCTAGAGCGAAAGCTACAAAGAGAGCAAGAAATCTACAATCTAGGCAAGAATAGCGTAGAGAACCTTCTAATGACTGTCGTGGATGGTACTTCAAGTATTGAAGATGCATTCAAAGGTATGTTGAGAAATATTCTCCTAGAAGTCTATCAGCAATATGTAGCGAAAGGTGCTGCTGATCTTGCAGGTAATGCCTTGGTTAGCCTGCTATCCGCTAATGGTAATGCCTTTGGTGCTGGTGGTGTCAAAATGTTCGCTAAAGGTGGCGTTGTAGGTTCCCCTACTCTGTTCGGCTATAGTGGCAATAAGACAGGAATGATGGGTGAAGCAGGTCCAGAAGCTATCATGCCACTAAAGAGAAATAGTCAAGGTCGTCTTGGTGTGGAAGTCTCTGGTGGTGGTGGCAGTCAGGTAAACGTCTACCATAATTTCAACATTGCAGCTAATGGCGATGATTCTGTAAACAGGATTATTCAGTCACATATTCCAAGAATTACCGAGGCAAGCAAGCGTGCTGTTATTGACGCCAACCGTAGAAGTCAGAAGGGCTTTCGGTAATTAATGAAGCGGGGGACAATAGCGCCCCTACTTCTACTACTACTTTACAATCAAGGAAATTGAACATGATTAAATTAAAGACAAACTGGTCTGTACTATCCCAAGATCAAGCTACAACTAATAAAGTACAGGAACTGAAATCTTACCTAGATAACCGACTATCTGTAGTCAAAGAGGCTACACAAGATGATCTTGAACGTATTCTGGTAAGCTTCCTAGCCTATGGCTCTAATGAATACCAAATTAGTATGGACTCCATTCCAGATCAGGACAAAGAACTTGTTGCAGTATGTAGGGATACACTCACAGGGAAGCTACTACAGCGCACGAAAGGTCGGAATGGCTATCGGGTCAGGGAAGATCAATTAGGGCCGTACAGCGTCACCACAACAGGTGCAGAGAGCAAGTTTAGGGTACTCACCAAGTACGGTTCAGCGATCCTGGACGACAGCTACCATGACATTCCCCTAGATCAGCTTAAGACACTGAATTACTACCCCGTCTCGTCTATTACCGTGATTAAGCCCCATCTACAGACAAGTTGGTGTGTCACTGGTGAAGGTCCAGCGCTACGGTGGCAAGGTGTAGAAGGTGATGAACTACCCGAAACAGGTCTATTCGCACAGATCAGGGACAGAGCAGTAGCTGACAACTGGATGACACTAGCCCCTTACGGAGAAGATACCATTCTCTGTGTAGATGCTAACCAAGCCTGTGTGTCCCTAAGGACTGCTACAGCAAAAATGACAGGACAACTTTTTAACTACTCTGTCTCATTCAAAGATCAGTTTGGGCGGAAAGGTGTGACTTGGGGTAGTAAAGGCTAAGCTCTACAATCACTAAATAAATATATCCCTACGGCATTAGATAGCTGTAGGGACTTTTTCTATCTTGAAGGAATGAATCAATGATTTTTAGTTTTCTCTACATCGCATCAGCACTAGCAGTAACCGTATCAGCTATGAATAATTCCTACACATTCGATAACTAAAGTTAGTTACTACAGTAATCTTTTTTATTCATGACTGAATGATGATTAATCTAATCTGTAGCGTGACTACTATAGTATTGCGCTCCGCTAGGGAATATAGGACTGAACCCTGCCCGTTCAAGGGTCTATCATGTCACTACACGGAATAAATTTTGGGGCGTACAGCGGCAATAGCACTGTCAGGTAGGGTGATCTACAGAGATAGTGTTCCGCCGCTGTAGGGTGCCTTCTAGGGCTTCTGTGGCACTACTCAGGTGCTATTCCTGCAATCTCTTCCAAGATCATCTGTCTTACGTCATTGGGAACTGGGCCTTTCTGATAAGTATACGTCTTTCCGCCCATTCTGTTGAATTTCTTTGTAGGATTTTTTATAAGGTATTCTCTGACTTTGATATCATCAGCGGATGGTGTTCTCTTTTGCTGCTTGTTATTTGTTTTTTGCTTGATACCGAAATGCTTTATTGCTTCTTCTTTCGTTATTCCAAGAAGATCAAACTTCGAGATACCTGATAGGGACGATATGTTGTTAATTTTATCTTTTATAGACTCAGCTTCCCCTACAGCACTTGCCTTGATTTTCTCTCTAATCTTAGCTTGTTGTTCATCGTGTTCTTTGAGTTGTGCAAGCAGATCATCAATGTTTTCTTCTTTTGCCATTTCTAATTCCAATCTAGTGTGTTGATTGCTTCTTGTAGCTTAGGGAAAGGGGTATTGCCGCTTGAGTACCTGCCATATGACATAGTGGTGATCTTGTGACCTAGCAACCTCGCAGCGATCAGTTCATCTATACCAGCAGCCTCAAACTGACTAGCTACGGATTTTCTGAAAGAGTGGAATACTAGGTCAGGACCGTACCCGCAGTTAGTTTTGATCCTACCAAACCGTTTTCCAATAGCGTTGGACCTGTCCCCGTACTTGTTTTCAGTCAGACCGGACAGAACGTACCCATCTAGAGAACCCTTCACCAGTGAGGCTACAAGGCTGGCAATGTCTTTGTGTATGGGGATGGTTCTCAGGCCAGATTTTGTCTTAGCATCTTGGATAACTAGCCTATCCTTCTTCACATCACTGGTCTTAAGTGAGCAAATTTCCTCTAATCTACAGCCTGTATACGCTGCAATCCGTATCAGAGCGACCATCTGAAGGTCTTTCGTGGCTGCTATTAGCTTCTTGTAGTCGTCTACCTCAAAAGACTTCCTGCTATCTGCATTAATCTGTTTCTGAGTGGTCAATCTGGCAGGTACTACATCATCAAAAGGATCAGGTAGGTTCAGGTCTTTCTTGTCCTGTAGGTATTTCCAGTACTGACGTGAGTTAGAGACGATCTTCCTACAACTAAGCAGAGACAAGCCTTGTTCAGCAATCAGGTTAATCTCTACCCAATCTCTAACAGCCTTCTTTGTGGCATCCTTGGCGTACTTGAACTGTTTAGCAAAGCGTTTGACGTCAGATATGCGAATATCCTTAGTCTTTTCTTCTATGTAGGTCAGTGATTTATCGTAATCAGCAATGAACTGCTTAAGAAGGAAAGTCTTACCCTTAGCAATCTCGTCTATCTCTGTTTTTTCAGTATCTGACAGGGCTGACGCAGGACCTACAACATTCATGATGTGCTGAATCATTTCAGTGGTCAGCTTGGGGGGTTCATCCTTCTTACGGGAATCCTTCTGCACCTTCACCAGAAACGCCAAATCAGTCTCTGAAAGGTTGTTCCGCGCTGCTTCAATCTCTGCTTTCCAGCGTGAGACGAGAGCGTGTTTCCGTACCTCAGCCACCTTGAGGGAGTCAGTCTGTAATGATTGCTTGAACCGGACCTTGCCTAGCTTCGCACGTAGGCTCTTGGGCACCTCTATTGTGGCGTAGTACCCGTTACGTTGCTTGACCAGATATTGTGCCATATTGACAACTACCACCTACGATTCTCACCTACATTGACCACAGCAACCTGTTGTAGATCAATATATTTTCAGGAGTCCATAGGCTTAAGTCGCATCCGGCGCCCGCTCTGCCAAGGGGCGCCGGTTCGGGGCACGGGCACGGGACGGGGGCATCCCGTGCCGTACAGTAAAGCACGGCTCCATGTCGGGGATGTGACGGCCCTCAGGCGGGAAAGCCCGGCGCGCGGCGCAGGTTGCCCGTGACCATGCCGCGACAGTTCAGGATCGGTCCGTCCAGAAGCGCCTGCGCCGCCGGATGGGCCGCATCCAGAACCCCCAGGTGGATCAGCAGCGCGGTGATCGCGGCCTCGCTGGCGCGGGTGCCGCCATCGGTGATCTTCAGCGCGACGCCCAGGCCCTGGTCGGGCAGGATCGCCACGAACACCGCCTCGGCCCCGGTCTTGATCGCCGCGACGCCCCCCATCGCGCGCATCAACTCGGTGCAGGACCGACCCTCGCCCGCGACCATATCGGGGTGGCTGCGCATCGCGTCCACCAGCCGCCGCATGGCCATGCCGCGCCTGTCCGTTCCGGGATTGGCGAACCGTGCCATCGCGCGGGCCAGCCCCTCGACCGTGCAGGCCCAGTTCGGGGCCGAACAGCCGTCGATGCCGAAACCGGGGCTCTCCTCGTCGGTGACCGCCTCGAAGGCGGCCTTGACGGCGCGCTGGACCGGGTGGTCGGGCTCGACATAATCCGGCCCGCCCTTCAGGTGCCGGTTCAGCGTCAGAAAGCCCGCATGCTTGCCCGAACAGTTGTTGTGCAGCTGGCAGGACGCGGTGTCGGAGCAGGTCAGGCGGCGGTTCTCCTCCGGGTCGCGGGGCATGTGGCTGCCGCAGCGCAGGTCGGACTCGCCCAGGCCCAACCCGGTCAGCCAGCCGTCCACGGCCGCGACATGCATCGCCGCCCCCGAGTGGCTGGCGCAGGCCAGGGCCAGCTGGCGGTCGGTCAGGCCCGCCGCATCGGCGGCCCCGCTTTCCATCAGCGGCAGCGCCTGGATCATCTTGCACGACGACCGCGGATAGATCACCTGCCCGGGTCGCCCCCAGGCCTCGACCACGCCATGGGCGTCGCAGATCACGGCATGGCCGGCATGCAGGCTTTCGCGCATGTCGCCGCGCCACAGTTCGATCATTTCTGCGGACCGCATGTTTTCTCCCTGACAATTGCGCGATTGTGCTTGCGCAGCCTTTAACGGGCGGCGATTTTCGCTATCCTGACGACAGATGGTTGAAAAGACCACAGCAATCAGGAAGAACGCCGGGCGAAGCGGCGAATTGAATTGGCAGGAGGCCAGAGCATGATTACCACCACCCTGCGCGGCATGGGCGCCAGCCTTGTCCTGATCGCCGGACTGGGCACGGCGGTTGCGCAAGAATCCAGCAACGTCGTGGCGACCGAAGGGGACTGGACAGTCTTCGCGGCCGACAACCCGCGCGAATGCTGGGCAGTCTCGCCCCCGAAATCCACGCTGAACACCCGCGACGGTCAGCCGACCGAGGTGACGCGCGGCGACATCCGCCTGTACGTCGCCTACCGTCCCGGCCAGAACGGAGAGGTCAGCTTCAGCGGCGGCTATCCCTTCGCCCCGGATTCGACGGTCGAGGTCGATGTGGGCGGCCGCACGTTCAACCTGTTCACCGAGGGCGAGAGCGCCTGGACCGGCAGCCCGTCCGACGACGAGGCGATGATCGCGGCCCTGCGCGGCGGCTCGTCGGCGGTCGTGACCGGCCGTTCGGCACGCGGCACCACGACCAAGGACACGTTCAGCCTGTCGGGCATCACCGCCGCGACCAACAGCGCACGCGAGCGCTGCCAGTAACCGCAAGGTTGCAGTCCTGACGGAACCAAGGGGGCGGGCCGGTTGATTTCGGGCCCGCTTTCGCATATGTGGCTGTCTTTCGCCCCTTGGGCCGTTCCAACACCGGTGATCTTCATGACCGATCAGACCCCGTCTGCGCCGATCACGCAGGACGTGATGACGCTTCCGCGCAAGCTGCCCCAGGGCGGGCTGACGAACATCGTCGGCCTGACGCGGGCGCAGCTGCTGGACGCCTTGGTCGCGGCGGGCACGCCCGAGCGTCAGGCCAAGATGCGCGTGGGCCAGGTCTGGCAGTGGGTCTATCACTGGGGCGTGCGCGATTTCGCGCAGATGACCAACCTGGCCAAGGATTACCGCGCCCTGCTGGCCGAGCATTTCGAGATCGTCCTGCCCGAGATGGTGACCCGTCAGGTCAGCAGCGACGGCACGCGCAAGTATCTTGTCCGCATCGCCGGCGGCCACGAGGTCGAGGTCGTCTACATCCCCGAGGAGGGCCGCGGCACGCTCTGCGTCAGCAGCCAGGTGGGCTGCACGTTGACCTGTTCGTTCTGCCATACCGGCACGCAGAAGCTGGTGCGCAACCTGACGCCCGGGGAAATCGTCGGCCAGCTGATGCTGGCGCGCGACGATCTGGGCGAATGGCCCGTCCAGGGCGCCCCCAAGGACGAGACGCGGCTGATCAGCAACATCGTCCTGATGGGCATGGGCGAGCCGCTGTACAATTTCGAGAACGTCCGCGACGCGATGAAGGTCGTGATGGACAACGAGGGCCTGTCCCTGTCGCGCCGCCGCATCACCCTGTCGACCAGCGGCGTCGTCCCCGAGATCGCGCGCACCGCGCAGGAGATCGGCTGCCTGCTGGCCGTCAGCTTCCACGCGACGACGGACGAGGTCCGCGACCGGCTGGTCCCCATCAACAAGCGCTGGAACATCGAGACGCTGCTGGCCGCGCTGCGGGACTATCCTCGCCTGACCAACAGCGAGCGGATCACCTTTGAATACGTGATGCTGGCGGGCGTGAACGACAGCGACGAGGACGCGCACCGCCTGGTCAAGCTGATCGAGGGCATCCCGGCCAAGATCAACCTGATCCCGTTCAACGAATGGCCCGGCGCCCCCTACAAGCGGTCCAGCAATAACCGCATCCATGCCTTCGCGAACATCATCCACAATGCGGGCTATGCCAGCCCGATCCGCACCCCGCGCGGAGAGGACATCATGGCCGCCTGCGGTCAGCTGAAATCCGCGACAGAACGCGGCCGCAAGTCCCGCGCCCAGATTGCGGCGGAAACCGCCTAGAACAGCCCGTCTGAACCTGCCGCAGGGCCGGTCACGGCACCTGCCACCGGCAGGCTGCTCGACGGCGACCTCCTGTGCGGATGGCACGCTCTACAGTGCGTTTGGCGGTGATCGCCGCCGCGGCGTCACGGGAGTTTTTGCCTGTCGTCCGGTCCAAAGGCCTGTCTGCGATGCGTTTGGCCCCGCCGCGCACAAACAGTTTTGGCGCGTGACCCTTGGCCCTGTTCGTCGCATTTACAGTGTGGCTTCATCGGCGACCTGTACCATCGTGATGCAGGTTGCGGCCTATGTGCTTGGCTGTTCGACGACGCTTGCAGCAGCAGGGGTTGCCCAAACCGGGAAACGTCCGCCAAGGACGACCTCTCCCCCAGCGCCTGCAACATGATTGCGGGAGCAGTGACCGTCAGCGCCGCCTGCCGCCGCGGGGCAGGGTGGTGCGGTTGCCGCGGGGTCCGGTCTGGACCGGGGTGTTGTCGCGGTTCTCGTCGTGCAGCTTGCGCCAGCGCTCCAGCCGGTCCGCGTCCAGCGTGCCGGCGCGCACGGCCGCCTGCACGGCGCAGCCCGGTTCATGCGCATGGGTGCAGTCGCGGAACCGGCAATGGGGGGCCAGTTCGGTGATCTCGGCGAACAGCATCTCGATGCCCACGGCGACATCGGCCACGTGCAGCGTGCGCATGCCGGGCGTGTCGATGACCCAGCCCCCGCCCGCCACCGGATGCAGCGACCGCGCGGTGGTGGTGTGCCGCCCCTTGGCGTCCGATTCGCGGATCTCGCCTGTGGCCTGGGCATCGCGGCCCGACAGCGTGTTCAGCAGCGTCGATTTGCCCACCCCGGACGAACCCACCAGCGCGACCGTCCGCCCCGGTCCGCACCAAGGTGCCAGCACGGCCGCCGCATCGGCCGACTTGGCGTTCAGCGCCACGACCTGCAGCCCGCGCTGCAGGGTGCTGGCGCGGTCGATCCAGTCCGACGGGTCGTCGACCTTGTCGATCTTGGTCAGCACGATCACCGGGTCCGTCCCGGCCTCGTTCGCCAAGGCCAGATAGCGTTCCAGCCGCGCCGGGTTGAAATCATCGTTGCACGACGTGACCACGAACAGCGTGTCCACGTTGGCGGCGATCAGCTGGCGGGCATCCGCCCCCTCGGTCCGGCGGCGCAGCAGGGCGCGGCGGTCCAGCAGGCGGGCCACGACGCGCGTGTCGCCCTTGGCCAGCACCCAGTCGCCCACCGCAAAGTCTGCGGTCGTGGCATGCAGCGGCAGGTCCAGCCGGACCTGGCCCGCCCCGGTTTCGGCCATCAGCCGCGACCGGTGCACCGCGGCGATGCGCATGGGCACCAGCCCCGCATCGTCATCGGTGACCTGATCGGCAAAGAAGGGCCCCCAGCCCAGATCGTCCAGTGCGCGTGTCATGCGATCTGCATGATCGGGCCACGGGCGCGATGCAAGCGTTTCATTCCGGCGACCAGGCGTCGATGATCGCCACGGCCTCGTCCGCGGTCTCGACATAGCGGATCAGGTCCAGGTCGGACGCGCTGATCGTGCCGGCGCGGGCCAGGGCCTGCCAGTTGATGATGCCGTCCCAGAACTCGGCCCCGAACAGCAGGACCGGGATGCGGGCCATGCGGCCGGTCTGGATCAGGGTCAGCGCCTCGAACAGCTCGTCCAGGGTGCCGAAGCCGCCGGGGAAGACCGTGATGGCGCGGGCGCGCATCAGGAAATGCATCTTGCGGATCGCGAAATAGTGGAAGTTGAAGCACAGGTCCGGCGTGACATAGGGGTTGGGCGCCTGCTCGTGCGGCAGCACGATGCCCAGGCCGATTGACTGGCCGCCGACCTCCTGCGCGCCAAGGTTGCCCGCCTCCATGACGCCGGGGCCGCCGCCGGTGCAGATGACCAGGTCCTTGCCGCCCTGCGCCAGGCTGCGTTCGGTCATCAGGCGGGCGAACAGGCGCGCCTCGGTATAGTATTTCGACAGTTCGGCCAAGGCCGGGCTGCGGGCGTCGCGGGCCGCGCCGTCGGGCGCCGGGATGCGCGCGCCGCCGAACATCACCACGGTGGATTCGATGCCGTGTTCGTCCATGATCATCTGGGGCTTCAGCAGCTCCAGCTGCAGGCGGACGGGGCGCAGCTCCTCGCGCAGCAGAAAGTCGCGGTCGCTGAAGGCCAGCTGATAGGACGGCGCACGGGTCTGGGGCGTGTCGGGCACGTGCCGGGCGCGGGCCGCGTCGCGGCTGCTGGCGGGCAGGGTGTGGGCGCGGTCCTGTTCGGTCGTATCGGTCATCAAGGCCTCGGGGTGGGGGATGCGCGGATTGCGCGGGCATTGGTTGATGCTTATAGCCCACAGGCAACAGTTTCCACCCGGACGCGACAGCAGCAAGAGGCCAAGATGACTCAAGACCTGGAACAAGCCATCGAAACCGCGTGGGAGGCCCGCGCCGAGATCACCCCCGACACGCAGGGCGCCGCCCGCGAGGCCGTGCGCGAGACCCTGCACCAGCTGGACAGCGGCGCCCTGCGCGTGGCCGAAAAGCGCGGCGCCGACTGGCACGTGAACCAGTGGGCGAAAAAGGCGGTGCTGCTGTCCTTCCGCCTGAACGACATGGAGGAGATGGCCGGCGGTCCCCAGGGCACCTCGTGGTGGGACAAGGTTCCGTCCAAGTTCCACGGCTGGACCCAGGACGACTGGCGCCGCGCGGGGTTCCGCGCCGTGCCGGGCGCGATCGTGCGGCGATCGGCGTTCGTCGGCAAGGGCGCGGTTCTGATGCCGTCCTTCGTCAACCTGGGTGCCCATGTGGGCGAGGGCGCGATGATCGACACCTGGGCCACCGTCGGGTCCTGCGCGCAGATCGGTAAGAACGTCCACCTGTCGGGCGGCGTGGGAATCGGCGGCGTGCTGGAGCCGCTGCAGGCGGGGCCGACGATCATCGAGGACGACTGTTTCATCGGCGCGCGTTCGGAGGTGGTCGAGGGCTGCATCGTGCGCGAGGGATCGGTCCTGGGGATGGGCGTCTATATCGGCCAGTCGACCAAGATCGTCGACCGCGAGACCGGCAGCGTGACCTATGGCGAGGTTCCGGCGGGGTCGGTCGTGGTGTCGGGCACGATGCCGTCCAAGAACGGCGTGAATCTGTACTGTGCGGTGATCGTCAAGCGGGTCGACCCGCAGACGCGGTCCAAGACCTCGATCAACGAGCTGCTGCGCGACTGATGACCACGCTGTTCATCGATGCGGATGCCTGCCCGGTCAAGGCCGAGGCCGAGCGGGTGGCCGTCCGCATGGGTGTGCCCATGGTGCTGGTCTGCAACGGGGGCCTCAGGATGCCCACGCATCCGCTGGTCCGGCTGCAGATCGTGTCCGCGGGCCCGGACGAGGCCGACAAGTGGATCGCCGACAGCTGCGGTCCCGGCGACGTGGTGGTGACGGGCGACCTGCCGCTGGCGGATCGCTGCATCAAGGCGGGGGCGGCGGTGCTGACCCATGCCGGAGAGGTGCTGGACGTGCGCAACATCGGCCCACGGCTGGCCACGCGCGACCTGATGGCCGACATCCGCGCGGCGGACCCGTTCCACAAGGGCGGCGGGGCGGGGTTCGGCAAGGCCGACCGGGCACGGTTCCTGCAGTCGCTGGACCGGCTGCTGACCGCCGCACGCCGCGCGGGCTGAGCGCGGACCCCGTGACGCGTCAATGCGTTGCACCCCCGACAAGCAGGAGAATGCGATGAGCGATGACACCGTCATCACCGATCTGGTCGGCCGCGTGCGCAAGGGGGCCGAGGGCGACAAGGTCAGCGTCGGACAGATCGCCGAGGCCCTGGGCCAGGATTCGCTGCCCCCCAACCTGATGATCCCGGCCTTTGCGGTGGCGTCGCCCCTGTCGGGCGTGCCGCTGTTCTCCAGCATCTGCGGCCTGCTGATCGCGCTGGTGTCGGCGCAGATGCTGATCGGGCGCGATCACGTCTGGCTGCCGGGCTTCCTGATGCGGCGCCAGGTGTCCGGCGACCGGTTGCGCAAGGCGCTGGACTGGATGGAGAAGCCCGCGCGGTTCCTGGACCGGGTCAGCCACGAGCGGCTGACCCCGCTGGTGCGCAGGCCCATGCGCTGGATCGTGCAGGGGATCTGCCTGTGCTGCGGGCTGGTGATGCCGCTGCTGGAATTCATTCCGTTCACCTCGTCGCTGATGGGCGTGGTGGTCAGCCTGCTGGCGTTCGGCCTGCTGGCGCGGGACGGTGTCTTCGTGCTGCTGGGATTCCTGGCGATCGGCGGGGTGGTCACACTGGTCCTGACCCTGATGCCCTGAGCAAGGAGCGGTCGGCCGGGGCATCGATCCCCGGCCGACCGCTGCCGCGGCACGGGCCCAAGGCCCGCGACGCGACATGGCGCCCCCGTCAGGCGGGCTTGATCTTGTCCGCGGTGCCGCCGGCGAAGGCCGCCAGCCTGTCGCGGGCCTCGGCCTGGGTGTTCACGACGCCGGCCACGGCGGCCTCGGCATAGGCTGCGTCCAGCGCGCTCATGTTCTGCATGTGGCTGATGGCCGAGCAGATGGCGAAGTTCGACAGCGGCGGATTCAGCGCCGCCTTGCGCGCGATCTGCAGCGCATGGGCGGCCGGATCGTCGACGATGTACTGGCACAGCCCCACCGACACGGCCTCGTCCCCGCGATAGAGGCGCCCGGACAGCATCATGTCGATCATCCGCGCCTTGCCGATCAGGTCGGCCACGCGGATCGTCGCGCCGCCGCCCGTGAACAGGCCACGCTGCCCCTCGGGCAGGCCGAAATAGGTGCCGGGCCCCGCCACGCGGATATGCGCGGCGCTGGCCAGTTCCAGCCCGCCGCCAACCACCGCGCCCTGCAGCACTGCGATAATGGGCACTCCGCCATATTCCATCCGGTTGAACGCGTCGTGCCAGCGCAGGCAGACCTGCATGAAATCGGCGGCGCTGCGATCCTCGTGGTGGTGTTCCACCAGGTCCAGCCCGGCGCAGAAATGATCGCCCGCCGCGTCCAGGATCGCGGCGCGCACGCCCGCGCGCGGCAGGGTGGTGAAGATGTCGATCAGCTCCTCGATGGTGGCCAGGTCCAGCGCGTTGCGCTTGGCCGGGCGGTTCAGGGTGACGCGGGCGATGCCCTCGTCGTCCACCGCCAGCAGGATGTTCGACAGCCTCAGATCCGCGATGTCGCGCATGTCCGGTTCCCTCCCTTGAACGTGCGCGTCCGGGGATAGCCCGCCCCGCCGCCTGCGTCGAGGCGAAGTTCGCCGTTGGCAAACGCGTGCGAAAGGATCACCCTTGGACCATCCATCCAGGGAGGGATGCACCATGAAGGACCTGACCGACGCCGCGACCAACGCGGCAACCGCCACCCGCCGCCGCGCCGCCATGGCCCGCGGCGTGGGCGTGATGACCGACCATTTCGCGGCCCATGCCGAGAACGCCACCGTCACCGACATCGAGGGCAACCGCCTGATCGATTTCGCCGCCGGCATCGCGGTCGTGAACACCGGCCACCGCCACCCCCGCGTGATCGAGGCCGTGCGCGCCCAGCTGGACGCCTTCACCCATACCTGCCACCAAGTCCTGCCCTATGAGAACTATGTCTGCCTGGCGGAGCGTCTGAACGACGCGACTCCCGGCGATTTCGACAAGAAGACGATCTTTGTCACCACCGGGGCCGAGGCCTGCGAGAACGCGGTCAAGATCGCCCGCGCGGCCACGAAGCGCGACGCGGTGATCGCCTTCACCGGCGCGTTCCACGGGCGGACCTTCATGGGGATGACGCTGACCGGCAAGGTCGTGCCCTACAAGAAGGGCTTCGGCGGCATGATGCCCGACGTCTTTCACGCGCCCTTCCCCTGCCCGCTGCACGGGGTCACGACCGAGGACAGCCTGGCCGCCATCGACAAGCTGTTCAAGGCCGATCTGGACCCCGCCCGCGTCGCAGCCATCGTGTTCGAGCCGGTGCAGGGCGAGGGGGGCTTCTATCCCGCGCCCACCGATTTCGTCGTGGCGATCCGCGCGCTGTGCGACCGGCATGGCATCGTGATGATCGCCGACGAGGTGCAGACCGGGTTCGCGCGCACCGGCCGCCTGTTCGCGATGGAGCATCACGGCGTCGCGGCCGACCTGGTGACCATGGCCAAGGGCCTGGGCGGCGGGCTGCCCATCGCCGCGGTCACGGGCCGGGCCGAGATCATGGACGCGGCCGAGCCGGGGGGTCTGGGCGGCACCTATGGCGGCAACCCCTTGGGGATCGCGGCAGGCCTTGCGGTGCTGGACGTGATCGAGGAGGAGGGCCTCTGCGAACGCGCCGACCGCCTGGGCGCGGCGCTGAAGGCGCGGCTGGAGGCGATCCGGCCGCAAATGCCGGAACTGGCCGATATCCGGGGCCCGGGCTTCATGGTCGCGGCCGAGTTCATCGGCCCGGACGGGCCCGATGCAGGCCTGACGGCGCGGGTGCGCGAACAGGCGCTGGCGCGGGGGCTTTTGCTGCTGACCTGCGGGGTGCATGGCAACGTGATCCGCTTCCTGGCGCCGCTGACCATCCCGGACGACCAGTTCGCGCAGGCGCTGGACATTCTGGAGGAGGCGATGCTGGCCGCGCGGGCCTAGGCCCCGATCAGCAGGATCAGCGCGGGGATGGTCAGGATGCTGGCCGCGGTCGAGATCAGGATCGCGGTCGACACCCGCTGCTGCGCCAGCCCGAAATGCTGGGCCAGGATATAGACGTTGCCCGCGACCGGCAGGCCCGCCGCGACCACCATGACTCCTGCCGACACGGGATCCACCCCGAAGGCCCAGGCCGCCAGACCCACCGCGGCCGGGTGCAGGACCAGCTTGGCCCCCGACAGCCAGGCCGAGGGCGCCAGCCGCGCCAGGCTGCGCCCCGCCAGGCTGGCGCCGATGGCGAACAGCGCGCCCGGCGTGGCGGCGGCCCCCAGGATCGACAGGAACTCGTCCAGGGGGGCGGGCATGGGCAGGCCCAGCCCGCCCCAGGACAGGCCCGCGACCATCGCCAGGATCATCGGGTTGGCCGCGATCCCCCGCAACACCGGCACAATCGCGGCGAGGCCGACCCCGCCATTGCGCGAGGCATGCACGATCAGCGTGATCAGCGTGGAAAAGACCAGCATGTCGATGATCAGCACCATCAGCACCGGCCCGATCGCCGCTGGGCCCAGCAGCACGACCAGCATCGGCACGCCCAGAAAGCCGGTGTTGCCGATCATGCAGCACTGCGCCTCCATCGCGGCCTCGGCCAGGCCCAGGCCGCGGGCGCGCGCGACCCACAGGCCCACCGCCCAAACCGCCGTGGAGCCTGCCAGATAGGCCAGCACGAAGCGCAGATCGAACAGCTGGCCCAGATCAACCCCCGCGGCAAAGCGGAACAGCATCGCCGACAGCGCGAAATAGAACACGAATTTCGTCAGCCAGGCCGCGCCCTGGGCGGGAAAGAACCGCGTGGCGGCGGCGACCCAGCCCAGCCCGATCAGGGCAAAGAAGGGCAGGGTCTTGAGCAGGATCTCGGTCATCTGGCCCCCGGGTGGGGGCCGTCAGCCCGATCCGATCAGCACCCCAACGGCCAGCACCAGACCACCGCCCACGACGACTTGCAAGACGGCCCGCCAGAAGGGCGTCTGCATCCAGCGGTTCTGGATCCAGGCGATGGCCCACAGCTCGACGAAGACGACGATGATGGCGATGGTGGTGGCGGTCCAGAAATCCGGTATCAGATAGGGCAGGGCGTGCCCCATCCCGCCCACGGTGGTCATCACCCCCGACGACAGTCCGCGCTTCAGCGGCGATCCGCGCCCCGACACCACGCCGTCATCGGACGCGGCCTCGGTAAAGCCCATGCTGATGCCTGCGCCGATGCTGGCGGCGGCGCCCACCAGGAAGGTCGTCCAGGGGTTCTGCGTGGCAAACGCCACTGCAAAGATCGGCGCCAGGGTCGACACGCTGCCGTCCATCAGCCCCGCCAGCCCCGGCTGGACCCAGGTCAGGACGAAATCGCGATGGGCGACGGCATCCTCCTCGGCGCGGGCATCGGCGGGCAGAAGCTGTTCGGTCAGCTCGTGGGCGCGGTTCTCGTGGCCGCGCTCGGCGGCGGCCAGATCGCCCAGCAGCTTCCGCGTGCCGGCGTCCTGGCTGACCTGGGCGGCATGGGCATAGAACTCGGCCGCGTCGCGTTCCATGCCAGCGGCCTCGGCGCGGATGCGGTCCAGCGACAGGTTCTCGATCATCCAGGCGGGGCGGCGGGTGACATAGCCCGCGACATGTTCACGGCGGATCACGGCGATGGCGTCCCCCCACCGGCGCTGGTGCATGTCCAGCAGCAGGCGGCGGTGGCCGTCCTCCTCGGCGCTCATGGCGTCGAACACGGCGGCGCTGGCGGGATAGTCCTTGCGCAGGAACGCCGCCCAGTTGCGATAGATGCGCGCGTCATCCTCCTCGGAGGCGATGGCCAGGGCCACGATCTCTTGCTCCGTCAACTCCGACAGGCGCTTGCGCGAGGGCAGGAAGGGCATGGTCATCGTCGGTGCTCAACTCTCTTCGGGGGCAGGATCGGCTGCCTGTCCGGTCGCGGGGCCGCGCCTGACCGTGAATTCCGTGACGCCGTCGCCCAGATCGCGCATCCCGATCATGGCATGCCCGGCCTGCCCGCAGAAATGCGGCACATCGACCATCGCCATGCGATCCGTCGCGATCAGCCGCACGATGCCCCCTTCGGGTATCGCCAGCAGCTGCTTTCGCAGCCGCAGCACCGGCAGGGGACACAGCAACCCCCGCGCGTCCAGGTCCGTCACGACGCAGCTGCGAATCGGTCCAGGCACCAGGACCGCAGCTGGTCGGGCCGGATTTGCACCGCCAGATCGCCCGCGAAATCCAGGAACGCCGCCTGCTGCTGGCGCGGCACATACAGGATCACCGGCTGCCCGTCGGCCACCGCCTGGCCGATCAGGTCACGAAAGCCGCGGCCCATCGCCTCCTGCCGGCCGAACTTGGGGATCACCACCAGGCCCGCGCCGGCCAGGCGGGGCGCGGTGCGCGCCACCGCCTCCTCCAGCGCGCCGGTATCCAGCCTGCAGCCCTGCGCCCCCGGCCCAAGCGACTGAGAGATGCGGACCGGATCGCCGGGATCGCCCAGCACGATCATTTCCATGTCGCAGGCGCAGTCGGGGCCCAGGTCCAGGTTGCGCTGCACCGCCCCCGCCACGGCCAGTCCGCGCGCGCTCAGGTCCGCCGCCAGCGCCTCCAGCGCCAGGTCGGCCGCGCCGGGCGTCGTGTCGGTGTCGTTCGTGAACCAAGCCAGCATGCCGACCCCCTATACGCCGCTGTCCAGCGCGAATTTCATCAAGCCGTTGATCCCGTCCACGCCCAGCTTCTTCTTGAGCGCCGACGAGGTGTTGGCCGCGGTCTTGTAGCTGACGCCCAGCTGATCCGCGATGGCCTGCAGCGCATGTCCCTGCCCGATCAGGGCCAGGACCTGGCGTTCGCGGTCCGACAGCGCGCCCAGGGGGTCGCCCGCCGCGCCCGCGCGCAGCGTGGCCAGCGCCATCGCCTGCTTGGGGGCCAGATAGAACTCTCCGGCCTCCAGCGTGCGCACGGCGTCGCGGAAATCGGACGGCGGGGCGTTCTTGGACAGGAACCCCTGCGCGCCCGCCTGCAGGGCACGGGCGGCAAAGCCTGTCTGGTCGTTCATCGAAAAGACCAGGATGCGCGCGTCGGGTGCGGCGGCCAGCAGCGGGGCGACCAGGTCCAGGCCACCCGCGCCGGGCAGGCTGATGTCCAGGACGATCAGGTCGGGGGCGGGGTCGCGGGTCAGCTGGTCCAGCGCCTCCTCTCCCGACATGGCCTGGCCCACCGGGTCATAGCCCAGATCGCGCAGCAGGCGGCTGGCGCCCAGATGGGTGATCGGGTGGTCGTCGATGACCAAGGCGCGTTTCGTCACGGGGTCGTCCTGTCCTCAGTGCTGGCGGTCGTCAGGGCTGTCCGGCCTGCCGGGGCAGGTCCGCGATCAGGCGCGTGCCGGGCGACCCGGCCTCGAGGCGCAGGGTGCCGCCCAGCAGGGTGATGCGTTCGCGCATGCCCGTCAGGCCGGTCCCCTCGCGCCGGTCGGGGGCCATGCCCACGCCGTCATCGGCCAGCACCATGCGCCAATGCGCCGGATCGGTCCAGAGCCGGATGTCCACCCGGTCCGCCCGGGCATGGCGCAGGGCGTTCGTTGTGCCCTCCTGCAGGATGCGGAACAGGGTCAGGGCGGTGGCCTCGTCGGGCTCGGGCAGGCCCGCGGCCATGTCCAGGGCAAAGCGGGTGCCCGGAAAGCGGCGGTTCAGATCGGCCACGTAATCCGCCAGCACCGTGGCCAAAGGCAGCTGTCCCACCGCCATCGGGCGCAGATCGTCCAGCAGGGTGCGGTTCACGCGGGCGATCTGTTCCGCGATCGCCGCGATCTGGTCGGCCGATGCGGCGGTCGCGGGGTCGGGCGCCGCCTCGCGCAGCGCATCGGCCTCGACCCGCAAGCCGAACAGGCACGGGCCCATCTCGTCGTGCAGGTCGCGGGCGATGGCCTTACGTTCGGCATCCGCGCGGGCGATCACCTGGTGCTGCAGGCGGGTGCGGTCGGTGCGGGCCTGTTCCAGCGCCTGCGCCAGCCGGTCGGCATGGGTGGCCAGCGCCGCCAGGTCGGGATGGGGCAGCGGGCCGATGCGGCTGTCCAGGTCGCCCCGCGTCATGTCGGACAGGCGCGCGGCGATGGTCGCGACCGGGCGCAACCCCTGCGCCAATGCCCCGGCGATCAGCGCCGCCTGCAGGACGGCCGCCGCCGCCGCCAGCGCCATCAGGTCGCGGATGTCGCGCCAGGCGCGGGCGATCTCCTCGGCCGGGTCGCCGGTGATCAGCACATAGCCGCGCGGGCGGCCGTCGATCACCACCGGCAGGCGGGTTTCCTGCGGGTCGGGGGCGACCAGGGCCGCGAACCAGCCGGGTGCGCGCAGCGCCGGGTCGGGCGGACCCGCAGGCTGGCGCAGCGTCCCGTCCAGCGCGTTCAGGGTGCCGATGCGGGCATGGCGGGGTTCGGTCAGCCGTTCGGGCAGCCGCGCCATGATGCGGTCGGGCGGCACGGCCCCCTGCATCGTGCCGATCGTGGCCAGCACCAGGTTGCGCGCCGTCTCGGCGCCCATGCGCGTTTCGGTGGCGATGTCGCGGCGCAGCCGGTCCAGGCTGCCCAGGGCCAGCAGCGCGATCAGGCCCAGTTGGACGATCAGGATCAGCGTCAGGATGCGGGTGCGCAGCGTCATGGCGCGACAGTGCCGCCAAGCGGTTGCCGGGGCAATGGTCCGCGTCCCCGCCGCAATCGTCGCGGCGGTGAACGGGCGGGCTTTCCTGTCCCGACGGCCCCGCGTAAGGATATGCGGATGAGCGATTATGACGATCTGTCGGCCCGCATCCGGGGCCTGTGTGCGGGCGAGACCGACGAGGTCGCGCTGATGGCGACCGTCGCCTGCGAACTGCATCATTCCGACGACCGGTTCGACTGGACCGGCTTCTATCGCGTGGTGGGCCCCGAGCTGCTGAAGATCGGGCCCTATCAGGGCGGGCACGGCTGCCTGGTCATCCCGTTTTCGCGCGGGGTCTGCGGGGCGGCGGCGCGCACGCGCACGGTCCAGATCGTGCCCGATGTCGAGGCCTTCCCGGGCCACATCGCCTGTTCCAGCAGCACCCGGTCCGAGATCGTGCTGCCTGTCCTGGGCGCGGGCGGGCGGCTGATCGGGGTGCTGGACATCGACAGCGACCGCCCGGATGCCTTTGGTCAGGCCGATGCGGATGCGTTGACGGCGATTCTGGCGGATGCCTTCGGGCATCTGTGATCACGATGGGGACGGCAGCAAGATGATCTGGGACACCTTGGCGAACATTCCCGCGGGACAGCTGACCGCGTTCATCGCGGGCGGGCTGGTCCTGAACTTTGCGCCCGGTCAGGACGTGTTCTTCGCCAGCGCCTGCGGCATCCAGGGCGGGCCGCGCGCCGGGGCCTGGGCCGGGTTCGGCGTGGGCCTGGGCGTGCTGATGCACGTGGCGCTGGCGACCGTGGGCCTGGGCGCGATCGTCGCCGCCCATCCCGAGGCGTTGCGCGCCATCAAATACGCGGGCGCGGCCTATCTGCTGTGGCTGGCGTGGAAAAGCTGGCGGTCGGGCGACATCGACCCGTCGGCCCGGGGCAGCGTCAGGGTCTGGAACATCATCCGCCGCGGGTTCCTGTCCAACGCGCTGAACCCCAAGCCGGTCCTGTTCCTGCTGGCCTTCCTGCCGCAGTTCACCAACCCCGCCTGGGGCCCGGTCTGGCAGCAGATCCTGGGCTTGGGGCTGATCTTCGCATTCACGGGGACGCTGGTGACCATGGGATACGGCATCGTCGGCGGGATCGCAGGCGGGGTGATCGGCAAGCGGCTGGGGATGGTCAACAAGATCGCCGCCGTCATGTTCGCGGGGCTGGCGCTGCGCCTCGTCTGGAAATGACCGAATTCGTCTATGACCCGCCGCCGGACATCCCGGTGGTCCTGCATGCCGACCACCACGTTCTGGTGGTGGACAAGCAGGCGGGGTTGCTGTCGGTGCCGGGGCGCGGAGAGGATCGGGCCGACTGCCTGATCGCCCGCCTGCGCGAGGCGTTCCCGACCGTGCTGCTGGTGCATCGGCTGGATTTGGACACGTCGGGGGTGATGGTCTTTGCCCTGACCCCGCAGGCGCAGCGCCACCTGTCCAAGCAGTTCGAGGATCGGCTGACCAAGAAGGTCTATGTCGCGCGGCTCTCGGGCCGCCTGCAGCCCGAGACCGGTCGGGTCGACCTGCCGCTGATCGTGGACTGGCCGAACCGGCCCCGCCAGAAGGTCGACCATGTCGAGGGTCGGCCTGCCCAGACCGATTGGCGCGTCGTCCGCGCGACCGATGTGGAAACACGGGTGCGCCTCATGCCCGTCACAGGGCGCAGCCACCAGCTGCGGGTACACATGGCGTCCTTGGGCCACCCGATCCTGGGCGATCCGCTTTATGCGACGGGGGCGGCCGCCGACCATCCCCGCCTGATGCTGCATGCCGAAAGCCTGCGGTTCCGCCACCCCGACACCGGGGTGCAGACCGGGTTTTCGGCCAAGGTGCCGTTCTAGGCGTCCGCTTCGGCGTACCAGGGTGCCACGACGACCTGGGTGCCCGACCCGCCCTCGGCCACCAAGGCCGTGAACGCGTCCAGGTCGCTGCCCCGGTGGTGGTACGGATAGACCACATCGGGGGCAAAGGCCGTGACCGCCGCCGCCGCCTGATCGACGGACATCGTATAGGGCAGGTTCATCGGCAGGAACGCCACATGGATGTCGGTCAGGGCACGCAGTTCAGGCGTATCCTCGGTATCGCCGGCGATCAGGAAACGCTGGCCCCCGATGGTCAAGATATAGCCGTTGTCGCGGCCCTGCGGATGGTTCTGCAGCCGGTCCTCGGTGATGTTGTAGGCGGGGATGGCCTCGATCGGCAGGCCCAGGGCCTCTCCGCTGTCGCCATTGGCCATCGTCGTGGTGCGTTCGGCCATGGCGGCCGGCAGCATCCCGGCCACGGCGGGGTTGGCGATCATCGGCACCTCGGGCAGGGCGTCCAAAGTCGGCTGGTCGTAATGGTCGCCGTGTTCATGGGTGATCAGGATCAGGTCGGGCGCAGGCAGTTCGGCATAGGCCTCGGCCCCGCCGACCGGATCGACATAGATCACCCCCGCGGGCGTCTCCAGGACCATGCTGGCGTGATCGACGGGGTGGATCACGACCTCTCCACCCTCGACCGCATGGCGAAAGCCGCCGTCCTGTGCGCGGGCGGCTCGGGGCAGGACCAGGGCGGGCAGGACGGCAGTGCCCATCAGGGCTGCGGCCAGTTTCAGTCCGGTGCGACGGGTCAGGTGCATGCTGTCTCCTGCGGAACGGGGGAAAGAAAGGTCAACCCCGGCGGCATGCCGGGGGTTCCGGCCCGCGCTTGCGGCGCATTGCCGCGTGACCTACAGCTTGGGGCGCAAGCCATGGCAGGGGATTGGGATGACACATCTGTGGGTCAGGGCGGAAAGCCGCCCGAACGAGGATCGCGTGGGCATCACCCCGGACGGGGTCGCCGCGCTGATCGGGCAGGGCATGCGCGTCACGGTCGAGGACAGCCCCCGCCGCATCATCCCGACCGACGACTATGTCAAGGCCGGCGCGACCATCGCCCCCGAGGGCAGCTGGCCCACCGCGCCCGACGATGCCATCGTCTTCGGCCTCAAGGAGCTGCCCGAGGAAGGCACCCCCCTGCGCCATCGCCATGTGATGTTCGGCCACGCCTTCAAGGGCCAGCCCGCGGGTCGGGTGCTGCTGGACCGGTTCCGGGCCGGGGGCGGGGCGCTGTATGACCTGGAATATCTGACCGACGACACGGGGCGCAGGCTGGCGGCCTTCGGGTATTGGGCGGGCTATGCGGGGGCGGCGGTGTCGCTGATGGCCTGGGCCGCGCAGCAGTGGGGCGGCATCTGCGGCCCGGTGGCCGCCTATCCCGACCGGCATCGCCTGCTGGACGACCTGCGGGCGCGGCTGGACGCCACCGGCCGCCCGCGCCCGCGGGCCATCGTCATCGGCGCCAAGGGCCGCGTGGGCAGCGGCGCGGCCGACCTGCTGACCGCGATGGGCGTCAACGTGACCGGGTGGGACATGGCCGAGACCGCCCATGGCGGCCCCTTCCCCGAGGTGCTGATGCACGATGTCTTCATCAACGCGATCCTGGCCCATCCCGGCGCCCCGGTCTTCGTGCCTGCCGATGCCGTGGCGCCGGGCCGTGCACTGAGCGTCATCGGCGACGTGGCCTGCGACCCGACCAGCGATTTTTCCCCGATCAAGGTCTATGACCGCAGCACCACCTGGGACGCGCCGGTCCTGCGGGTGGCGGATGCGCCGGTGCTGGACGTGATGGCGATCGACAACCTGCCCTCGATGCTGCCGCGCGAAAGCAGCGAGGATTACGCGGCCCAGCTGCTGCCTGTGCTGCAGGGGCTGGATGACCTTGACGCGGGCGCCTGGGACCGGGCGGGTGCGCTGTTTCGAGACCATCGCGACGCGCGCTGACATGGGCGCCGTCACGGCCGCCTGACAGGGACGTGTTGCCGCAGGGGGGAACGCCGGGCCGTGTCACGAATTGGGCAGGGTATTCACCGGATCGGAGGACCCCATGACGCGCCGTACGACGACAAGCCTGACCACCCTTGCCGCCACAGGATTCCTGGCCTCGATGGCCGCGGCGCAGGGTTTCAACGATGCCGCCCCCAACGGGGCCGCCTACGACCAAACGCCCGCCTTCGAAGGCCAGACCCGCGCGCCCATGCTGGACAGCACCGGACTGCAGCAGCAGGTCCTGGTCGAGGGGCTGGAGCATCCCTGGGGCCTGCAGGAGCTGCCCGACGGGAACTGGCTGATCACCGAACGCCCCGGCCGGATGCGCATCTATACCACCGACGGTACCCTGTCCGAACCCATTCAGGGCCTGCCCGAGGTCGATGCCCGCGACCAGGGCGGCCTGCACGACGTGTCCGTCGCGGACGATTTCGCGGACACCCGCCGCGTCTGGTGGACCTATGCCGAACCCCGCGGCGACGGCACAAACGCCACCGCCGTCGCGACCGGCATCCTGTCCGAGGACGGCACCACGATGGACGACGTCCAGCGCATCTGGCAGCAGCAGCCGGCATGGGCCTCAACCAAGCATTTCGGCGCACGGATCGTGCATGACGGCGAGGGCCACATCTTTGTCGGCCTGGGCGAACGCAGCGACCCCGAACCCCGCCAATACGCCCAGGACCCGCAGGCGACATTGGGCAAGATCATCCGCATCAACGCCACCGACGGCACCCCGGCCGGGGCGGGAATCGAGGGCGCGCTGCCCGAGATCTGGTCCATCGGCCATCGCAACATCCAGGGCGCCGCGATGGGCCCCGACGGCCAGCTGTGGATGAACGAGCACGGCCCCAAGGGCGGTGACGAGCTGAACGCCGTCGAGGGCGGCTTGAACTATGGCTGGCCCCTGGCCACCTACGGCACCGACTATAGCGGGGCCCAGATGGGCGCGACCCAGGTCGAGGGTACCGAACAGCCGGTTTATTACTGGGATCCGTCGCCCGCGATCAGCGGCATGGCCTTCTATGACGGCGACATGTTCCCCGACTGGCAGGGCGACGCGCTGATCGGCGGGTTGCGGTCGGGCGACATCATCCGGCTGGAACTGGACGGCACCACCGTGACCGGAGAGGCGCGCCTGGCCCAGGGCATCGGCCGCGTCCGCGAGGTCGAGGTCGCCCAGGACGGCGCCCTGGTCGTCATCACCGATGAGGAGAACGGCCGTCTGGTCCGCCTGACCCCGGAAGGGTGATCCGACCACGATCGGTCTTGGGGCGGTCCTGCGGGGCCGCCCTTCGTCATACCGGACGCTGCAGGTCGTCCTCGATGTCGCCGGGAGAGATGCCCAGCCCTTCCAGCCCCGCCTCCAGCAGATCGGCCAGTCGGGGTTCGCCCATCAGGTAATCCTCGGTCGGGATGGTCCGTTCGATCCGGGCGGTGCGGATCGCCTCCTCCAGTTCGGACGGCTCAAAGCTGTCGCGCCCGATCCACATCACGGCGACCAGGCTGGCCTGCTCATCCTCGTTCAGGCCCGCGATGAAATCGTGCAACTCGGACCGGGTGCCATGCTGGCGTCCGCCGCCCTGATGGGCCCAGGGATTCACGCCGCTTTCGTAATCGCGGGCGCGGATGATCACGTGGGCGATCTTGTCGACGGCAATCTGCAGCATCGCGGCACCTCCTGTCTGGGCACAGGATCGATCCGTGCGCGTCCTGCGTCAATCCCTGCGACCGAACAGGCGTTCGATGTCCGACAGCTGCAGCTTGACCCAGGTCGGGCGGCCGTGATTGCACTGGCCCGATTTCGGCGTCCGCTCCATCTCGCGCAGCAGGGCGTTCATCTCGTCCGCGCCCATCCGGCGGCCGGACCGGACCGACCCGTGGCAGGCCATCGACGACAGCACCGCATCGATGCGCGCCTGCAGCCGGTCCGACGCGCCCTGATCGGCCAGATCGTCCAGGATGTCGCGGATCAGCGCGCGCCCGTCCAGCCGCGCCAGCATCGCGGGCACCTCGCGCAGCGCGACCGCGCCCGGGCCGAACGGCTCGACGACCAAACCAAGCGCGGCCAGATCGGCTGCGATGGACAGGATGCGGTCGGCATCGGCCGGGGACAGCTCGACGATCTCGGGGATCAGCAGGGCCTGGGCCGGGATGCCCGCGGCCTGCGCCTGCGCCTTCAGCCGCTCATAGACCAGCCGTTCATGGGCGGCATGCTGATCGACGATCACCAGCCCGTCGGGCGTCTGCGCGATGATATAGTTCTCGTGGATCTGCGCGCGCGCGGCCCCCAGGGGCGCGTCCTCCATCGGCGCGTCGGCCACGACCGGGTCGAACCGCGCCGACGGCGTCTCGGCAAAGCCCGGCATCTGCAGGTCCAGCGCCGCCCGCACGGCCGCCGCCGACGGCCTGTCGGCCTGCCATGCGGGCCGCGGGTCTGACCGGTTTTCGGCCAGAGGTTCGGGTCGCGGTTCGACCTGCACCGCCTGCAGCGTCGCGTGGCCCACCGTGCTGGAGGCGCGGTGCCCGGCCCCCGCCATCGCGTGGCGGAGGCTGCCCACGACAAGCCCGCGGGCCGATTGCGGGTCGCGAAACCGCACCTCGGCCTTGGCCGGGTGGACGTTCACGTCGACCATCTGCGGATCGCATTCCAGAAACAGCACCGCCGCCGGATGCCGGCCCGCCGCCAGCACGTCCATGTAGCCCGCCCTGAGCGCCCCGGTCAGCAGCTTGTCGCGCACCGGCCGCCCGTTCACGTACAGATGCTGCGCCACCGCCGCCCCACGCGAATAAGTCGGCAGGGCGGCATAGCCCGTCAGGGTGATCCCGTCGCGTTCGGCATCCATGGGCAGGGCGTTGTCGATGAAATCAGCCCCCATCAGCCGGGTCAGCCGCGTGGTCAGCGCCCCGAACAGCTCTCCCTGCTCCGCATCGGCGCGAAAGATCTCGCGCCCGTCAGCGGTCAGCGAAAAGCCCACATAGGGTTCGGCCATCGCCAGCCGGCGCACCGTGTCGGCCACCGCCTGCGTCTCGGCCCGGTCGGTGCGCAGGAACTTCAGCCGCGCGGGCGTGGCAAAGAACAGGTCGCGCAGCTCGACCACGGTGCCGCAATTGGCGGCCGCCGGGCGCAGCGGGTCCAGCCGCCCCCCGGTGACCGCGATGGACGCCCCCTCGCCCCCCCGCGTGCGCGAGGTGATGGTCAGCCGCCCGACCGCGCCAAGCGAGGGCAGCGCCTCGCCGCGAAAGCCGAAGCTGGTGATGGCCAGCAGGTCGGTCCCGTCGATCTTGCTGGTGGCATGGCGCGACAGGGCCAGCGGCAGGTCGTCCGGCACCATGCCGCAGCCGTCGTCGGTGACGCGGATCAGCCGCTTGCCGCCGTCCTGGATGGCGATCTCGATCCGGGTGGCGCCGGCGTCCAGTGCATTCTCGATCAGTTCCTTGACCGCCGAGGCCGGGCGCTCGACCACCTCGCCCGCCGCGATGCGGTTGGCGGTGGCCTCATCCAGCTGGCGGATCACGGGGCGGCCGTTGGGGCGTATCTTGGGGGCATGGCTGTTCATCGCCCCAAATCTAGCAGGACTGCCCCGCGGCTGCCAGAGATTCGCGGGACATCAGCCCCCCGGAACGACCGCGCCGCGCCCCTTGGGGCGCGGCGCCACCGCTGTTGTCGGTTCAGTTGGTGACAGGGTCCGATTCGATCCCCTCGGGGCGGCCGACCAGCACGAAGCGCAGCCGTTCGGGGTCCAGCAGGCGCTGCGCCACGCGGGACACGTCCTCGGAGGTCACCGCCTCGACCTTGGCATTGCGGGTATCGATATAGTCGATCGGGAATCCGATCAGCTGCATCCCCGCCAGGATCGATGCGATGCGTCCGTTCCCGTCGAACCGCAGGGGATATTCTCCGGTCAGATATGTCTTGGCATCGGTCAGTTCCTGGTCCGTCACACCCTCGGCCATGCGGGCCCATTCGGCGCGGATCAGCTCCACCGCCTCGGCCGTGGTGGCGTTCGATCCCGACATGCCGCCCTGCCAGGTCTGGCCGTACAGCCCCGTGGCCAGCGCCGTTCCCACGCCATAGGTCAGCCCGCGCTTCTCGCGGATCTCCTCCATCAGGCGGGAACTGAAGCCCCCGCCGCCCAGGATGTGGTTGGCGACGAAAGCCGCGAAATAATCGGGGTCGTCGATCGGGATGCCCGGCCCGGCAAAGGCCACCACGGTCTGCGGGCTGTCCCAGTCGATCACCGTCGTGCCGCCGGTCACCTGCAGTTCGGCCTGCTCGGGCAGGGGGGCGGTCGCCTGTTCCGGCAACCCGCCCAGGATGCGGTCCAGCAGCAGCCCCAACTCCTCGGCCGAGATGTCGCCCGCCGCGCCCACGACCACCCGGTCGCGCGCCAGGACACGGTTCTTGGCCGCCACCAGGTCCTGCCTGGTCAGGGCCGCGACGCTGTCAGCCGTTCCGTTGATCGAGGTCGCATAGGGATGCGCGCCCCAGGCCTGCGCCGCCATCTCCTTGGCGGCGATGCTGTTCGGATCGGTCGCCTCGGACCGGATCACCGCCTGCACCTGTCCGCGCACGCGGGTCAGCGCATCGTCGTCGAACCGCGGCTGCGCCAGCGCCTGGGCCAGCAGGTCGGCGGCGGCGTCGCGGTTCTCGGTCAGGGACTGGAAGCCCACGGACACCGTGTCGTCGCTGGCCGAAAAGGACAGCCGCGCGCCTAGGTCCTCGACCGCCTGGGCGAACTGCGTGGCGCTGTTCGACCCGGCGCCCTCCTCCAGCAGCGCGGTCATCATGTTGACCGCGCCGCGCTTGCCCTCGGCGTCCATGCTGGCGCCGCCCCGGAACTGGATGTCCAGCGCCACAAAGGGGATGCTGTCGTCCTGGACCAACCAGGCCTTGATCCCGCCCGGAGAGGTGACGTCCTGGATCTCGATCGCCTGCGCCGGCACGGCCAGCAGGGCAAGAACGGTGGCGATTGCGGCACGGATCATCCTTGCACCTCGGTCTGTTCGTCGGGGGTGCCCGGGGCCGGTTCCTGGGTCGCGGCGGCCTCCGCCTTTGCGGGAGCGGGCAGCAGCCAGCCGGTCACGGCGGGCGCCTGCAGCACGTCGCGGGCGGCGGCCATCACGTCCTCGGCGGTGACCGCGTCCAGGATGTCGGGCCAGTCGTTCACGTCCTGCACGGTCAGGCTGGTCGACAGCCCCTGGCCATAGTCATAGGCCCGGCCATGCGCCGAATCGCGCGAATAGATCTCCTCGGCCCGGATGCGGGTCTTGACGCGCTCCAGGTCGGCCTCGTCCGGACCCTCGGCCAGAAACTGCGCCAGCGCCTCGTCCAATGCCGCTTCGGCCTCCTCGGGCGGGGTGCCCTCGGCCGGAACCAGCGACAGCATGAATTCGGTCCGGTCCAGCGACAGCCCATCATAGCTGGCCCCCGCCCACAGCGCCGTCCCCGGCAGCGTCAGCTGCTGCGCCAGATACGAGGTCTGCGACGACCCACCCAGCAGCGCCGCCAGCACGGTCAGCGCCGCCGCATCCTCCTGCGCGCCCGGATCGCGTTCCGCGGCCAGCACGGTGCGGATCATCCGGGGCTGCGCGACGCGCGGGTCCGACATCTCCAGCCGCCGCGCGGTCCGCTTGGGCGGCTCCTGCGGGCGGATGCGCGGTTCGGCCTCGCCCTTGGCGGGGATGGCACCGTAATGCTCCTCGGCCAGGGCACGCGCCTCCTCGGGGGTGACGTCGCCGGCGATGACCAGAACGGCCTCGTTCGGCGAATAATGCGTGTCGTACCAGGCGACCGCGTCGTCGCGGGTCAGCGCCTCGATCTCGTCGCGCCAGCCGATGATCGGCCGGCCATAGGGGTGGTTGTCATAGACGACCGCGTTCAGCTCTTCGGCGAACTGGGCGGCGGGGTCGCTGTCGACGCGCTGCGCACGCTCCTCCAGCACGACCTGGCGTTCGGCCTGCCAGTCCTCGTCGCGGATGTTCAGGTTGGCCATGCGGTCGGCCTCCATCCCCATTACCAAGGGCAGGCGGTCGCTGGCGATGCGCTGGAAATAGGCCGTGAAATCCCACGATGTGAAGGCGTTGTCGCTGCCGCCGTTCGCGGTCACGGTCTTGGACAGCTCTCCGGGCTCTAGCGTGTCGGTGCCCTTGAACATCAGGTGTTCCAGATAGTGCGCGATGCCGGACTTGCCCGGCACCTCGTCCGCCGCGCCGATCTTGTACCAGACCATCTGCACCACGACGGGCGCGCGCTCGTCCTGGATGACCACCGTCTCCAGGCCGTTGGGAAGGGTGAAATGGGTGACGCCGTCGGGCATCGGGGCGGCGGCGTCCTGCGCCAGGGCGGGCAGGCCGGTCAGCGACGTGCCAAGCGCCAGGGCCACGGCCAGGGCGGAACGGGATGCGGAAAGACGCATGGGTGGAGCAACCTCCTCTTGCTGAGGGGCAACTTGGACTTCAGGGGCAAGCCGCGCAAGCCACGCTCGCGCGAATGTGCAGCGCCGGCGGCAGGGGTCGCGGCGCCAGCCGCGCGCCCGGACGGCCCCCTCGATGGGGGCGGGCCGGGCGACCTGTTCCGACCTGCGCGCCGGTCAGGCGGTCAGACGCACCGGCAGGGACAGCGGCCCATGCGCCTGCAGCCCCTGCTTCCACCGCACCGGCCCATCCGCCGCCATCCCCGGCGCGCGGGCCAGCAGGGCCGTGAACAGCGTCTCCATGTTAAGTCGCGCCAGATTGTTGCCCAGACAGACATGCACGCCTGTGCCAAAGGCCAGGTGCACATTCGGACGGCGGGTGACGTCAAAGCGGTCGGCATCGGCAAAGGCCTCGGGGTCGCGGTTGGCCGACGCGTAAAGCAGCCCGAACAGCGTGCCCTTGGGCCAGTCCCGCCCGCAGATCGTCAGATCCTCGGACGCATAGCGGTGAAAGAACGGCAGCGGCGCGGCAAAGCGGAACATTTCCTGCACCGCCTGCGGCATCAGGTTCGGCTGCGCGCGCAGCAGCGCCGCCTGGTCCGGGTGATCCAGCAGCGCCACCATCCCCGACCCCAGCACGTCGATGGTCGATCCGTGCCCCGCATGCAGGATCTGCATGATCGTGGCGATCAGTTCGTCATGGGTCATCAGGCCCGCCCGCTCTGCCTCGATCATCGCGGACATCAGGTCGTCGCGCGGGCGGGCGGCGCGTTCGGCGTGCAGGTCCTCCAGCAGCGCCGCGAACAGGCGCGTGGCCTCCTCGGCGCGGGCCTTCTTGGCGGGCGTCCGGTCGATGTCGAAATAGCTGACCACGTGATCGGACCATTCGGTCATCTGCGGGGCCAGCGCCGGGTCCGTGCCGATCAGGTGGCCGATCACCTGCCCCGGCAGGTGCGCCGCCAGATCGGCGATGAAATCGATCCGCCCCTGCGGGACCAGGCGATCCAGCGCGGCATCGACCCAGGCCGTGACGAAGCCGCGCATCCCCTCCAGCCGGGTCCGGGTAAAGAACGGAAACACCGCGCGGCGCAGCCGGTCGTGATCCGGCCCGTCCGTGTCCAGCATCGAGGTCTGCACGAAGCGTTCGTGGAACGGCATGTCGTGGAAGTTGCCCGCGACCTGCATCGCGCGCACCTGTTCGGGCGGGGCAAAGGCCGCGGGCGCGCGCACCATGCGCCGGTCCAGCGCGATGGCGCGCACATCCGCCATGCGCGATGCCAGATGGCCACCGAAGCCCGGCCAGAGGGGCAGGCCCGGCTGCGCCCTGAGCGCCGCATAGGCGGGCCAGGGATCGGCCCCGAAACCGGGGTCCGTCGGGTCGAAGACGGCGGTGCTCACTCTGCCGCAGGCGCCGGCGCGGTCGAGGTGATGGCCCCGGCGCGCTGCCAGCGCCGCTGTTCGCTGACGGGGTCCAGCGCCATCGGCGCATAGGCGCGCTGATAGACCGGCGTGCCCATGATGCGCTCCAGCGGGCGGCGGCCGTTGCGGGCCCGCCATTCGGCGTCCGATTGTGCCAGGCGTTCGCGGATCTGCGGGTCGGTGCCCGCGCGGGCGGCCTGCGCGACCAGCGCCTGGTCCGCGGCCCCGATGCCCTGGTTCGCCAGCCGTTCCGGGTTGCCGCCCAGGGCTGCGACCGCGTCGCCGCGGGGGTTCGGATCGGTGATGTTCGCGCCGCCCGGCGTGGGTGCGGGCAGCACCGCCAGATCGGGCGGCATCGACAGCGACCGCGTGGGCAGGATCGCGAATTCATCCGGCCCCACCTGGCCCGCGCCGATATTGTTCAGCGTCCCGCCGCCACAGGCGGAAAGCCCCATCGCGGCCGCAAATCCGATCACCAGCGCGCTTGTCCGCATGTCCTGCCCCCTTTGGTCCGTTGCGCCGTTCTAGCCCGGTTTTCCGTCGCCGTCACGACCCTGTTGGTCGGCGGGCGCGAACAGGTCGGGCTGGCGTGGACCGGCGGGCGGCGGCGAAGGCACCTTGGGTGCCGGACGCGCAGGCGGCTTGGCCGCCGTGCGCTGTGTGCGGGGCTTTGCCGGGGCGGGGGTTTCGGTCGTCTTGGGCTGCGGCATCAGCACCAGCCCCAACGCGCCCGCAAAGATCGAGATGTCGGCCACGTTGAAGCTGTAGGGGTTCTGCCAGCCCGGCAGCGACACGTTCAGGAAATCGGCCACCGCACCATAAAGAACGCGGTCCACCACGTTGCCCAGCGCGCCGCCGATCAGCAGCCCGGCCGAGATGCGGGCGAACCGCCCCAGGCCCGCGCGCCAGACCCAGATCCACACCCAGGTGCAGATGACCAGCGCCACCCCGATCAGCACCCAGCGCATGATGTCCGTATCCGAGGCCATCAGGCCAAAGTTCACGCCCTGGTTCCAGGCCATGCGCAGGTTCAGCCAGGGGGGGAACACGTCGATCGACCGCACGCGGTCCAGGTCCAGCATGTGGACGACGACGTATTTCAGCGCCTGGTCGGCCAGAAAGATCGCCAGCGCGACCCAGATCACCGGCCGCATGTTGCTGCGCGCGGGCTGGGGTGCCGGGCGCGCCTTGCGGGCGGCGGGTTTCGCGGGCGCGGCCATCAGTGGCGGAAGTGACGCTGGCCGGTCAGGACCATCGCCAGCCCAAGGCGGTTGGCCGCCGCGATTACCTCATCGTCGCGCATCGAGCCGCCGGGCTGGATGACCGCGCGGGCGCCGGCCTCGGCCAGGGCCTCGATGCCGTCGGCAAAGGGGAAGAACGCGTCGGATGCCACCGCCGCGCCGTTGGTCAGCGGTTCCGACAGGCCCAGGACCTGGGCCATGTCCTCGGACTTGCGCCGCCCGATGCGGGTGCTGTCCACGCGGCTCATCTGGCCCGCGCCGATGCCGACGGTGGCCAGGTCCCTGGCATAGACGATGGCGTTGGATTTCACGTGCTTGGCGACTGTCCAGGCGAACATCAGGTCGGCCAGCTCCTGTTCCGACGGCTGGCGGTCGGACACGATGCGCAGGTCGGCGCGGGCCACATGGCCGTTGTCGCGACCCTGGATCAGCATGCCGCCCGACACCTGCCGGAAGGTCAGCCCGCCCGCGCGCGGATCGGGCAGACCGCCCGTGGTCAGCAGGCGCAGGTTCTTCTTGGCGGCAAAGATGCGGCGCGCGTCGGCGTCGGCATCGGGGGCGATGACGACCTCGGTGAAGATCTTGACGATCTCCTCGGCGGTGGCCCCGTCCAGCGGCTGGTTCAGCGCGATGATGCCGCCGAAAGCGGAGGTGCGGTCGCAATCAAACGCCCGCTTATAGGCCTCCAGCGCGGTCGCGCCCTGGGCCACGCCGCAGGGATTGGCATGCTTGATGATCGCGCAGGCGGGGCCGTCCGCCGGGTCGAACTCGGACACCAGCTCGAAGGCGGCATCGGTGTCGTTGATGTTGTTGTAGGACAGCTCCTTGCCCTGATGCTGTTTGGCGGTGGCAACGCCGGGGCGCGCATCGCCCGTGACATAGAAGGCCGCCTGCTGATGCGGGTTCTCGCCATAGCGCAGGCCCTGCGCCAGCGTGCCGGCGAAGGCGCGGCGGCGGGGCGTCGCCTCTCCGATCGCATCCGCCATCCAGGTGCTGACGGCTGCGTCATAGGCGGCGGTGCGGGCATAAGCCGCCTGCGCCATCCGCTGCCGGAAGGGCAGGGTGGTCCCGCCGTTGGCGTCCAGTTCGGTCAGAACGGCGTCGTAATCCTGAACGTCCACGACAACGGTGACAAAGCCGTGGTTCTTGGCGGCGGCGCGGATCATCGCCGGGCCGCCGATGTCGATGTTCTCGATGCAGTCGTCATAGGCCGCGCCCTTGGCCACGGTCTCCTCGAACGGATAGAGGTTCACGACCAGCAGATCGATCGCGCCGATGCCATGCTCCTCCATCGCCGCCACGTGGTCCGCGTTGTCGCGCAGCGCCAACAGGCCACCATGCACCGCCGGGTGCAGCGTCTTGACGCGGCCGTCCATCATCTCCGGGAAACCCGTCACGTCTGCCACGTCGGTCACGGACAGGCCCGCGTCGCGCAGGGTCTTGGCGCTGCCGCCGGTGGACAGGATCTGGACGCCGCGCGCATCCAGGGCGCGGGCGAAATCGATCAGGCCGGTCTTGTCGGAAACGGAGAGAAGCGCGCGTCGGATGGCGACGGGGTCGGACATGGGGGCCTCGTGTCTCTGGGTGACGCCCAGTTACCGAAACCCCCGCCGAAGGTCCAGCGCCTCAGCGCTTGCGGGACGAGAACAGCTGCTGCGCCAGCTGCACCGCCGCCACGACCATCACGGCCGTGCCGATCCCCGAGGCAAGGCCGCCCGCACCCTTGGCCGCCGTGCTGGCGCCGCGCGTGCGCAGGACGGCCTGCGCCAGTTTCAGTCCCATCGCGACAGTGGTCAGCCTCATCTGCTCATCCTTTCATCCGCATTCGCGGAAGGAAGGCGCAAGGCGGCCCGACGGTTCCGTTCAGCCGGGCTTGCGCAGGCAGACCATGTAGAACCCGTCCATCCCGCCCCGGTCGGCCCAGTAATCCGGGCGCAGGCGCAGGCCGCCCTCCTCGGTGATCCAGGCTGGGTCGATGCCGGGCAGGTCGATCCGCGACAGGTCCGGGCGTTCCACGATCAGGCCGGGATGGCGGACCAGCACCTCGTCGATCTGGACCTCGCCCTCGTCGGGGATCAGCGAGCAGGTGGCATAGACCAGCCGCCCACCGGGCCGTAGCACCGACAGCGCGTGATCCAGAAGGGTCGTCTGCAGCTCGATCAGCTCGGCGATGCCGTGGCCGTCGCGGATGAAGGGCAGGTCGGGATGGCGGCGGATGGTGCCCGTGGCGCTGCAGGGCGCGTCCAGCAGGATCGCGTCGGGTGCCACGTCCGGGCGCCAGTCCAGCACGTCGGCCGCGACCAGATCGGCGGTCAGCCCGCAGCGGGCCAGGTTCTCGGTCACGCGGCGCAGGCGCTGTTCGCTGATGTCCACGGCGGTGACATGGGCACCGGCCGCCGCCAGCTGCAGCGTCTTGCCGCCGGGCGCCGCGCACAGGTCTGCGATGCGTTCGCCGGGCTGCGGGGCCAGCAGGCGCGCGGGCAGGGCCGCGGCGGCATCCTGGACCCACCACTGGCCCTCATCGAACCCCGGCAGGGCGGTCACCTGCGCCGGACCCTGCAGGCGCCACGACCCGGTGGGCAGCGCATCGGCGCCCGGCACCGGGTCCGCGCCGGGCTTCATCGTCAGGTCCAGGGGCGCGCCGCGCTGATGGGCGGCCTCGATGGCGGTCATCACCGCGTCGCCGTAAGCCTCGACCAGCGGGCCGCGCAGCCATTCGGGCAAAGGTTGCGGTGCCAGGTCGGCCCAGCCCTGATACGCCCCCGCCTTGCGCAGGACCGCGTTGACCATGCCCGCCGCCGCCTGGCCGCGCGCGCCCAGCGTGCGGGTCAGGTCGACCGCCGCACCCACGACGCCGTGGGCAGGGGCGCCCAGCTCCAGCATCTCGACCACGGCCAGGCGCAGCACGTCGGCGATCTGGGGGGCGGGCCTGCGGTTCACGAAGGCGTCGATCACCACGTCCGCGCGACCCTGATGGCGCAGCGTCTCGGCCGCCAGCCGGGCCGCCCGGGCCTGTTCGGCCACCGGCAGCGCGCGCAGGCTGCCGGACTGGTCCGACAGGGACCGCCCGTCGCGAACGCCCTGGATCAATCGCAATGCGCCCTTGCGCGCCATATCGCCGCCCGGCTTTGCCAAAACGCTTTCCTTTGCCTAAGTGATGTTCAACACTGTTCCGCGACCCCTTACGCCCATTCGGAGGATCTTTCCATGAGCGATGACACCCCCGCCCTGCCCGCCGCAGCACAGCGCGCCCTGGCCGAGGCCGAGGCCCGCAGGAAACAGCAGGCCGGGCAGATCCTGCCGGTCGAATACGGCGGGCGCGACGGGCCGGAGCCGGTCCGCTATGGCGACTGGGAAAAGGGCGGAATCGCGGTGGATTTCTGAATGGACTGGTTGCGGGCATCGGCCACCCAGCAGGGCCGCGCCATCATGGCGGGGGTCCTGGACCCCATCGACCAGACCGAGGCCTATCTGGCCGCCGCGAAGGATCACCCCGACTGCGCGCGCATCTATGCCCGCCTGACCGCCGCCCGCGCCCGGTCCGAGGCCGTGGCCGCCCATGACCGCGCGAAACAGGAGCGCCGCCACAGCCTGCTGGACGGCGTGGCCATCAGCTGGAAGGACAACATCGACAGCGGCGGCACCGTGACCGAGGCCGGATCGCGCCTGCTGGAGGGGCGCGTGCCGCGCAAGGACGCCAACATCCTGGCGCGTGCGGCCCGTCGCGGCATGGTCTGCCTGGGCAAGACCCACATGACCGAACTGGCGTTTTCCGGGCTGGGGCTGAACCCGCGCACGGCGACGCCGCCGAATGCGCTGGACCCGGACCTGGCGCCGGGGGGCTCTTCCTCCGGTGCGGCGGTGTCGGTGGCGCTGGGGCTGGCGGCGGCGGCGGTTGGCACCGATACGGGCGGGTCCGTCCGCGTGCCCGCGGCCTGGAACGGGCTGGTGGGGTTCAAGCCCACGCATGGCGCGCTGCCCGAAAAGGGCGTGGTGCCCTTGGCGCGCAGGTTCGACATCGCGGGCCCCATCGCCCGCAGTGTCGAGGACTGTGCCCAGATCTTTGCGATCATGGCCGACCAGCGGGCCCCCGACCTGGACGGCGCCAGCGTGCAGGGCCTGCGCCTGATGGTGCTGGAGGGGCTGCCCTTCGACGACGCCGAATCCGGGCCGGTGACGGCGTTCCAGGACGCGATGGACCGGCTGGGCCGGGCGGGGGCGCAGATCGCCCATGTCTCGACCGACTGGCTGGACAAGGCCATGGCCCTGTCGCCGCAGCTGTTCGCCCCCGAGGCCTATGGCATCTGGCGCGCCCAGATCGAGGATGCGCCGGAACTGATGTGGCAGCCCATCCTGGAGCGGTTCCGCGGCGGGGCAGGGGTCAGCGCGCCCGACTATGTCGCGGCATGGGAAAGCCTGGCCCGCGTGCGCCGCAAGTGGATCAAGGAGGTCGTCGGCGGATACGACGCCGTGTTGCTGCCGACGGTGCCGATCCTGCCGCCCGCGACCCAACGGCTGATGACCGACGGGTCGGAATTCGTGCGCGCCAACCTGCTGACCCTGCGCAACACCCGGATCGCCAACCTGCTGGGCCTGCCCGCGATCACCCTGCCCACCGGGCACCCGGCCTGCGGGATCAGCCTGCTGGGCCATGCCGGTCAGGACCGGCATCTGCTGCGCGTGGCGGCGGGGGCCGAGGCCGCGCTGGCGTGACCGGGTCTTTGCTGGACGCAAGGCCCGGATCACGCTAATGTTTCCGCCAAGGAACGGGGCGCAGACCCCGAAAAGCGAGGCAGAGATGGCATTCCCCGAGCGGTTCTCGAACCTGCCGGACTACGCGTTCCCGCGTTTGCGGGCGCTGTTGTCGGATATCGAGCCGGGGTTGGCCCCCGGCGAATCCCCCATGATCCTGACCATCGGAGAGCCCCGCCACCCGATGCCCGGTTTCGTGGCGCAGGTGATGGCCGACAGCCTGCCCGAACTGGCGAAATACCCCCCGAACGAGGGCGCGCCCGAACTGCTGTCGGCGATCGGCGGCTGGCTGGACCGCCGCTATGGCCTGGAGGTCGCGCCCGACCGGCTGATGGTCCTGAACGGCACGCGCGAGGGACTGTTCAACGCGGCCCTGGCCCTGTGCCCCGAGACCAAGGCCGGCCAGCAGCCGATCGTGCTGGTGCCGAACCCGTTCTATCAGGTCTATGCGGTCGCCGCCGCCGCGGTGCAGGCGCAGGCGCTGTTCGTGCCGGCCACGCCCGCCACGGGCAACCTGCCCGATTACGCGGGGCTGGACCGGGCGCTGCTGGACCGGGTGGCGCTGGCCTATCTGTGTTCGCCCGCCAACCCGCAGGGGGCGGTTGCCGACCGCGAATACCTGGAAACGCTGGTGACCTTGGCCGAGAGGCACGATTTCCTGATCCTGGCCGACGAATGCTATTCCGAGATCTGGCGCGATGCGCCCCCGCCGGGTGCCCTGCAGGTCGCGACTGCGATGGGCCTGCCCGACCGGGTGGTGATGTTCAACTCGCTGTCCAAGCGGTCGAACCTGCCCGGCCTGCGGTCGGGCTTCGCCGCGGGCGGCCGCGCCCAGATCGCCCAGATGCGGCGGTTGCGCAACTATGCGGGCGCGCCCCTGCCGCTGCCGGTGCAGCGCGTCAGCGCCGCCGCCTGGTCGGACGAGGATCACGTGGCCGCCAGCCTGGCCCTGTACCAGCGGAAATACCGCATCGCGGATGAGATCCTGGGCGACATTCCTAGTTATCTGCCGCCGGAGGGCGGGTTCTTTCTGTGGCTGCCGGTGGCCGACGGTGAACAGGCCGCGCGGACGCTGTGGGCGCAGGCGGGCATCCAGGTGCTGCCCGGCGCCTATCTGTCGCGCGACGTGGACGGGATCAATCCCGGCGCGGGCTTCATCCGGGTGGCGCTGGTGGCCGATGCCGACCAGACGCGCGCCGCGCTGACCCGCCTGCGGGCGGTCCTATATGACGAAACGGGGGGCTGAGATCATGGCAAGCTGGCAGGCGAAACACCGCGACCCGCTGTTCGACCAGTCGACCCAAGCCGCCCTGGAACGACGCGGCAAGGAGGCCATCGGCGCGGGGCTGATCGTGCTGGGCATCCTGATCACGATGATGCTGGGCAGCTGGTCGCCCGACGATCCCAGCTTCGGGTCGGCCACCGACGCGCCGGCGCAGAACATGCTAGGCGGGATCGGGGCGATGATCGCCTCGGCGCTGATCATGATCGCGGGCATGGGGGCCTGGATGCTGGTCGTCGCGGCCTGGGTCTGGGGCCTGCGCATGATGCTGCACAAGGGCGAGGAGCGCCTGATGCGCGGCATCTTCACCCCGATCGCCGTGGCCCTGGTGTCGATCTATGCCAGCACGCTGATCCCCGGCCCCGAATGGCAGCAGAATTACGGCCTGGGCGGCCATTTCGGCGACATGGTGATGGGCGCGATGCTGAACCTGCTGCCGATGAAGGCGCAGCTGGGCATCCGCCTGGCGGCGTTGCTGGTCGCGGTGGCCGTGGTCGCGGCGGCGGCTTTCGTCCTGGGCTTCGACCGGACCGAGGTCGCGGCCCTGTGGCTGCGGTTCCGGCAGGGGCTGGCGACGGCGCTGCAGGGGACGGTTCTGGCGGGATCGGCCGCCGCCGGCGCGGCGCAGCGCCTGCGCCAACCGCGCGCCGAGGGCGCCGCCCCCCGCAAGGCCGCA